>NZ_JAAHGT010000378.1 GCF_010672385.1 Okeania sp. SIO2F4 | reverse complement strand
CCTCTGTGGAAAGCTGGTTGATTTTCATAAACCTCTTAAGGATTTGAATAGGGCTGGCTGATTAACCTTCAAAGCCAATATTAGATTTAAAAAAGGTGCAAGGTTTTCGGTCTAGGGAGCTAAAAAAGTTAGAATGAGTGAGTTACTAACGATAGAAAAATAAAGGGATATTTCTGCTTTCTAATTCCTCTAAGTTCTGAATTCGCGCATTCTGAATTCTACCATCAACCATAAGACTTTTTCAGCAAACCCTAAATATTATAACCAACTACTGGCAAAGCTAGGTCAGCTTCACTAATGTGAGGCTTCCTATCTCAACTGCTGATATACTAATAGATAATAAGTATACGCCGTGTGCAACTTTTTCCAACCGACGAAATTTAGGGAGTTGTGAGAACCAGACTTTCCGCTCTTGACTCAGAAACGCTGATTATTCCCTAGAAAGTTGCACATCGCCTAAGTATTATTTGGGAAAAAGGAAAAAGATAGTTACGCGAGGGGGTTAGTAACTATAATAGGACTTACGCACCAGACCACATATATAGCGTTAAAAACTATAACGTTATAGTTTTTGAACTCTATAAGTAGTTGTGCAAAATAAATTTCCTAGTTGAGAGAGGGAACACTTAACTGGGAACAGGAAGTCCACAGGATGTGTAATTAATTTTGCATAGGAACTTATATAGTATATTTGCGTAAATCCTGTGTAAATTATACAGCTTGAAACTAATTATTGTTAATAAATGGTTTCCTATCTCTAAAACTTATTCTAAGTGTGGAAATTTTAAAGAGTCTCTGTCTTTATCAGAGCGTATATTCAATTGCTCTAAGTGTGGTTTTAGTTGTGATAGATACTTAAATGGCACGAGAGAATCTAGCTCAGGTGGTCAGTAAGAGCTACGCTCCGAAATGCGCGTTTCGCGCCAGCGTTGCGAAGCAAACGACCGTGACAGCTTGTGGACTGGTGAGTGCCGACTGCCAGAGTGAAGCAGCAATAGAACATATAATACATATAATAGATTTCTATGGATTTTAGGTTTCTAAGAACGGTAGGCTACCAAACCCATACAGGTCATTTCAGTTATCAGTTATCAGTACCGACCACTAAAGTCTCTGGCTTGAAATACGTGTGGTGAATATTTTTTTCATCCCCTTAAAAGGGGAGGCTTTAAACCTTATTTTTTTGTAAAAGTTCCTATGTCTTAGGTAAAGCTTAATTTTGCCAGTATACTGAATCAAGTTTCCCAGATTCTCAAATCCTAGCTCATTACTTTTAATATTATTTCATCAATATTGATCCAAAAACTAGAATTGAGAATTGTTCATTGAACATTAGACTGATTGAAAAAATATTTTGTGGTACAGTTTGAAGTTACTTTCAAGAGTTTGTCCTATGCTTAGGACTTCTTAAATTTGAACCCATTTAGTATTTTTCCTTTTACTCACTTTGATTAGTGTCAAAATATTTGATTGATTTCATGCCCCAGATTGTCCTAGTCTATCCACAAATTCCACCAAATACAGGTAATGTTGCTCGTACTTGTGCTGCTACCGATACAGAACTACATCTAGTAGGACCTTTGGGTTTTGAAATTAGCGATCGCTATTTAAAAAGGGCTGGTTTAGACTACTGGCCTTATGTAAAATTAAATTATCATCATAACCTCGAAGATTTTAAAATCTCTCATCAGAAACGAGGTGGAAGATTGATTGGCTTCAGTAAAAAGGGAAGATTTAATTATACCAAATTTCAATATCAAACTAATGATTGGCTATTGTTTGGTTCCGAAACTAATGGACTACCACAAGATATCCTGGAGTATTGTACTGCAACTCTCTACATACCAATGACACAGCCAAAGGTTCGTAGTTTAAATCTTTCTGTTAGTGCTGCCTTGGGTTTGTTTGAAGCTAGGCGTCAATTAGGTTATCTGAGTTAGAATCATCATTTTATTACTCAAAGATTAAAATCTCAGGTTAATACTTAAAGTTATCTTGAAATAATTTCTTAATGGTATTGAGTTGAACTCCATTTTTAAACATTAGGACTTATACAAAGAAACTAGGTTATTACGATAAATTCTTGATTTTATAGCACTACGCATTAAGGCTCTTGACATTTCTAAACCCTGAAACCTTTTAACCGTTTACTATTCCCTCCATACCTATTCCCTATTCCCGATTCAAGTAGCGCTATAACAATAAACATATAGGAAAAAAACGGGTTTCTGAGTTTGGTATGCGTAAGTTTTAAATATTTTTAGTTGATTGTGCAATCTCGCAATTTATCCCTGAGTATTGGAGTATTGAATGTTCTTTCAAACTGAGGAAATACTGACACAAATAGAAAGAAAAAAACTTATATATAACTGAGGGAATACTCTAGGCAAGATAAAGTATGGCTTGTAATAATTCAACTAAGTAGATAAGTAGGGCTGGCTGATTGAATCTCAAAGCATTGACAGATAGAGACAAGTGCTTTTTTGGAGCGAAAAAAGTGTAAACTTTTCGGTCGCTCAAGCTCAAAATGCTGACTTTTTGAGGAGACAAGGGCGGAAAAATCACTCTGACAATTCTTCCTCCTACCTCCTCTATAATTCCCCGTTCCTCCTGACTCGGTCAGACTGAGTTCTGACTCCTACCCGAACCCATGCATACTTTTTCAGCAAACCCTAAGTAGAGATGAGATGGATTGTTTGAGGTATTTTTATACTTAGCATCAAAAGACTAGGAAAAAATCTAAGAGTATTTCTATCTTGCTGGAGATAAAAAGTGTGAAGCTTTTGCCCCTGATACCTGTTGTCTAATGAATTCTGCGGATATTTTCGACACAACTATGGTAATGACTGCTATACAAACTTTAGTCTATACCCATAAGAAATTTCTATCACTGTATCAATTGCCAAGGAAAACAAGTTGTTGTATACCAAAATTTAGATTATATTTCCTCCTGAAATTCTCCTCTGAATCTAGAGGGTATTTAGTACGGGACTAAACAAAACAAAAATAGAAAAATCCAACTGGACTAATTGCTAATTGAAAACAGGACAATAACAAACTAGGGGCAATAAAATATATTGCTCTATAGTTTTTAGTTTGTCAAAAGTTAATTATTTTCTTTGGTTTTGGTCATGAAATCAAAATTAAGTTAAAATTATTCTTGCTTTTTTTATCAAAGCAAGATAACCTAGCCTAAGCCTGATGATTGAAAGTGATCTGGATCTATAAACTAAGTGACCTAGATCGTTGACAAAAAAATTCAGGACAGTTAAACGCTTGTCAATAGGAGGTCGTTCTGTGAAACGAACATTTCCAAATAAAAGTAAGTCTGTTGCTAAATGTGAACTTCACACAGAAGCAAATTTTGAACAGACCAAACAAATAAATGTAGGTAGTGGCAAGGCTTGTTCATCTGCTGCGATGATTGGACTTGCTGCTATTTCAACTACAATGGGTGCATCAGGCATTCTCTTCCCTGGGGAAGGCGATCGTGCAGTAGCAGCAGAACTCCCTAAAGTAGATACAAATCAACAATATTCTTCTGTAGTAAGAATTCCAGAACTAAATGTTACTGGGGTTAATAGACACAAAGGTCTACTACTGCAAAAATTGACCCAAGATTATGTAGAGACTGAAGGAAAAAGTGATTCTAAAGTAGGGGTAACTAAACCTGAAACTCTTCTGCCATCAACAGAAAAATCAGGATATCAATCCTTTTTTCCTGTAGAAATTAAACAGAAAAACCTGAATCAAGGACAAACCAATGAGTTGCCTCCTTTAGGCTCCCTAAGCAAAGTAAAAGTTAAGAAACCTATCAGTAGTAATGGCCAGCTAGTTGAACAGTTAAACACAGGAATTAACCCTGTTCAAAAACAAAAAAACCGCCCGGCAAAAAGTTCGGTGGATTGGAGGTATGAGGAGTCTGTTTCTGAGTCTGTAGGAAAGCCTTTTGATTCATCAAAAAAGAAATTCCTAGAAAATGTATATCAGAAATCAGAAAATTTGGTTGTTGCAGAACCACGGCTACAAATAGCTACCCCTGAAATAGATAATAATTCTGTTGCTGAACAAGTAAATGATGGTGAAGGAGATATTTCTCAAGAGTCAATCAAGACTAAACAAACAAAAGTAGAAGGGGCAGTAGTTATTGATTCAGAGATGACATCTACACCAGTTTCATTGGTGTACAAAGTACGTGTTGGGGACACACTGAGTTTAATTGCTGGTCAGCACAATGTATCTGTAGGAGCATTGGCTAAAATTAATCAAATTAAAGATCCAGACGTAATTGAAGTTGCAAAATTACTAAAAATTCCTCAGCAACCATCTTCTTCTACTTCTACAACAAGCCATTATAGTAACCTAGAATCATATTCTTTTGGACAACAAGAATTGAGTCAACCTTCTCTGGAAACTACAAACAATCAACCTGATTTTCCAGAAGCCAAGATACCTATTATAAAATCTGATTATTCATCATATAGTAGACCTAATGTTACTGCACCTAAAGTTTCAACAACGGGCAGTTTAGAGCTTATTTCTTGGTCTGAAGATACAGACCATAAAGAGTACCAAATAAATCACAAATCAAAAGAATTTATAACTTCAACACAGTCCATTGCTACAGACACCCCTAAAACTCCCTTAATTAATGGCAAAGTATGGCCTACTCATCTAGAATCAAAGGTATCCAGGCCAAATTCTGCTGTAGAGTTAGAAAATCAAGTCCATTTTAGTAATAACCAACCTGTTCAACCATTGCCAGTGGACAGAGATACTAAAGATAGTGAATCAGTACCAGTAGCTCAAACGGATAATCAAGAAAATCCTTATGCCAATCGTTTAAGGTCAGAAATTACTAGGCTACGACAGGAATATAATGCTCAAAAAGATTTTGAAGAATCTCAGCTTACTCATTCAGAATCAACAACTATTCCAGTACCTGAACCACTATCTTCAGAAAATCACCTATCTATTAATCATCAAATTCCTACAGACAACAATAATAGATACTTACAGCCAACTTATCAGGAAGAAATTAGCAGATCCCAAACCAGACAATGGTCTGAAGAGATAGGAACTAATAGACCGCAAAGGAGAAATCCTGCTACAGTTGTCAAAGAACTACCTGTAGCAGGTCAGATTAGTGAATCTCAAGAGTCATCGTTCATGGCAGCAGCACCGATAGGAAGTAATGCTGATGAGATTCTAAATAACCCTTCAATCGGAAAAATGGTTTCTCCAGATTTACCACCTTTAGGTCAAGCTGATACCTATTTACCTGGTGGATCAATGCAATTTACTGGGTATGGCTGGCCTGCGAGAGGGGTTCTGACATCAGGTTATGGTTGGCGATGGGGAAGAATGCACAGGGGTATTGATATAGCAGCACCGACTGGGACACCAATTGTTGCAGCAGCTCCTGGTATTGTTACTTATGCTGATTGGAATAGTGGTGGTTACGGTAATCTGGTAGAAATTCAGCACCCCAATGGTAGTCTGACAGTTTATGCTCATAACAGCCAAATTTTGGTTAGAGAAGGTCAAAAAGTTTCTCAGGGTGAGCTGATTGCTAAAATGGGTAGCACCGGACGTAGCACTGGACCACATTTACACTTTGAAATCCATCCGAAGGGCAACGGAGCAGTCAACCCAATGGCTTATCTGCCTTCTGGAATGGCTTATAATTAGATAATCTGAATCATTCCCATTTCCAGTCATAGAAATGGGAATTGACATACAAACAAAGTTTGGGCTTGAGTTTAATCTAGTCTTTGACATACTCTCCGCCGTGAACAGACGGAAATTTTCCAACTCCACTAAAACCAAATATCTTCCGATATTTAGTCCAGAGATGGTTCTCGGAGCAAGCTTTTGCTCTATTCCAAGATCCTGTGGACTTATGCCCTACGGTACAGTTCAAACCTTAAAAAAAACTTTGGTTCTCTGGTACTTAGTGCTAGTTTGCTAGGATTAGTAGCTAGGTTTTTAGAGTGGTTGAATACTTTTAGCACTTATATCAGCATAGGACAAAGACCCCCTAAAAGGTGGAGGTTTTAAATCCAATTTTTCGGTAAGAAAAAAAAATTAAACACTTGACGAAACCATGGCAGACTATGCTATTATTATAAATGGCTAAAAAATTAGGCTCAGTAGCTCAGAGGTTAGAGCAGGGGACTCATAAGCCCAAGGTCGCAGGTTCAAATCCCGCCTGAGCCATTTTTATTAATTATTATATTTGACTTGACTACTCCCGCGGCTAAAGTGAAGGAGATTAATTTTAGGGATTTGGTTTCCAAAATCCTACTGCGCAACGGGATAAATCCTAATTGCTCCTAATTGCGGCTTCTATTCTTAGCTGACAAAAAAAATGGGATTCAAGCATCGCCCTAAAACGGCCTACTTTCTGATATATTTATAGTGGTTGAAATTACCACCTAACTCGGCAGTCGATCTACACAAACTTCTCTTTGTTCTTTTTTCTGAAGGTTTCCACTCATTGGGTTTTTCACCATCAGTAGGTATTGAATTAGTATCCAAAAACAAAGCAATACTTGTATAAATTTCCTCAGTTTCTATAAATTAAGATGCCATATTCTTCACATAATTTATCTGTTCTATCTTTGATTAGAGCTGTAGGAATTGGTAAAAATTATGAGTTCTTTTTCTGACCTAATTCTATTTCATTTTTATTTTTATTCTGCACAGTAATTCTGCTAAAATAGCCACTATAAAGCTAAAGTTTTTCCCTATCTATTTTTGCACTTGGCAGAAGGTTTGTGGGATTGATATGATTATTGTAGTGTATAGTGAACTTATGGCTATTTAAGAGATGGGGACTGTATTTTCATCATTCTATCATTCTGCTAGGACTAGCTAGTTATTGTAGGTAAAGTAGGGATTTATGGATCTAACACCAGAAAGTAAAATTCTATAGTAGCAAAACTTTGAGGGCAGCCTCCTTCAAAGAAAACTTAGATGATATTATGATTAAGACATTGAAAATTCAAACAGTTAACTGATTACTAATCAATACAATTGATTGGGTTAAATGCTGCAATAATCTAAGCTTGTTGATGGAGGTATTAGTAGTTCAAACTTGAATTTCCTACATCTGTTAAGCTCATAGCAAAGAATTTATCAATTTATTTTCAGAAGGAGAATTAAATCATGACAGACGAATACCTGCGTGTGGGCCAAGAGGCTCCGGATTTTACTGCTACAGCTGTAGTGGATCAGGAATTCGAGACAATTAAACTGTCTGATTATCGTGGTAAGGGTAAGTATGTAGTCTTATTCTTCTACCCCCTGGATTTCACTTTTGTTTGTCCAACAGAAATTACGGCCTTTAGCGATCGCTACAAAGAATTTGAGTCACTTAACACTGAAATTTTAGGAGTTTCAGTGGACAGTGAATTTTCACATCTTGCTTGGATTCAAACAGATCGTAAGTCTGGTGGTATTGGAGACCTTAATTATCCGCTATTATCTGATATTAAGAAAGAAATTAGTGCGGCCTACAATGTTTTAGATCCAGAGGCTGGTATTGCTCTGCGGGGATTATTTATTATTGATAGAGAAGGTATTATCCAGTATGCAACGATTAATAATCTGGCTTTTGGCCGCAATGTGGATGAAACACTCCGAACTTTGCAGGCTATTCAATATGTACAGGTTCACCCAGATGAAGTTTGCCCTGCGGGTTGGAAACCGGGGGATAAAACTATGAATCCCGATCCATTTAAGTCAAAAGAATTTTTTGCTGCTGTTGAATAAATTTTTTTAGGTAGTTTATAAACTACCTCATAATTTCGATCGAATATTCACTCCAACATTGTAGCTGAGATGATTGTACTCAAGTTGTTGGAGTTGTAAATATAAAAGATATTTCAAGAAATTAAGGTTTGAACTTTTTAGTTTTAATTAATTCTGATTATGCTAACTTCTTATGACTTTAGGGGTTTACTAAATCAACGTTTTTTGGAAAATTTATTACCTATTCCAGCTATTAATGGCTTGGAACATGGAAAAAGAACGCCAGATTTTGAATTACCAGATCTTACAAATGGTAAATTAGTTAGATTATCAAACTATTGGGGAGTAACTCCTGTTATAGTTGCCTTGACTCGTATCTTTACTGAAAAGCAGTATTGCCCATTTTGTTTCCCTCATATTTTGGCTTTAAATAATAATTATGAAAAGTTTTTAGAGCAGGGAGTAGAAGTATTGATGATTATTAGTACAGATGAGGAACAAAGTAAGATTGTTGTTAGGGATCTAGGTTTAAAGATGCCTTTACTTAGTGATTCTAGCTGTCAGGTGTTTAAAAATTACAAGGTTGGTCAAGCTTTAGGGGCACCTTTACCAGGGCAATTTGTATTAGATAAAGAGGGTAGACTTTGCTATAAACATTTGTTTTCTTTTCTAGATCATAATGCTAATGTTGAGGACTTGTTGGGTATTTTTAGATAATCATATTTTTGATCGAAGTAATCTTTAATGGCTCTCCTAGACTGGTTAAGAGCTGATTCATAAAGAGAATCTAAAGAAAGTTGCTCCTAGTCAAATGAGGTGTTATTGTTGAGTATAGTTGCTCCATATTATAACTAATGAGTCGTCTACCTGCGATCGCTAACCCTAAACGT
>NZ_JAAHGT010000377.1 GCF_010672385.1 Okeania sp. SIO2F4 | reverse complement strand
TATTATTTGTCAAATCATTGTTGCCGTCTGAGTCGATGTCGATGCTGCTCCGGAATTCCCCTGTAGCCCACACATTACCATTGCTATCGGTGGCTATACTATTGCCATGCTCAACATTGCTACCGCCGATATTTTGGGCAAACAGCAAGTTGCCATTGCTGTCGAAATTGGCTACATAGCTATCCCAAGAACCATTACTGGTCAAATCATTGTTTCCGTCTTCATCTATGTCGATGCTGCCCGCGAAAGTTCCTGTGGCCCACACATTACCATTACTGTCGGTAGCTATGCCATAGCCTAGGTCGCCGATATTTTGGGCAAACAGCAAGTTACCATTGCTGTCGAACTTCGCTATATAGCTATCTTGATAGCCATTAACGGTCAAATCATTGTTGCCGTCTCCATCTATATCGATACTGCCAGAGAAAAATCCTGTAGCCCACACATTACCATCCCTGTCGGTTGCTATGTCATTCCCCCGGTCTAAACTGCTACTGCCGATATTTTGGGCAAACAGGAAGTTGCCATTGCTGTCGAACTTCGCTACATAGCTATCCGAAGAACCATTACTGGTCAAATCATTGTCGCCGTCTCCGTCTATATCAATGGTCCCCTCAAAATCTCCTGTAGCCCACACATTACCATTGCTGTCGGTAGCTATACCACGGCCATGGTCAAAACTGCTACCACCGATATTTTGGGCAAACAGGAAGTTGCCATTGCTGTCGAACTTGGCTATATAGCTATCGTTAACGCCATTACTGGTCAAATCATTATTGCCATCTCCGTCAATGTCAATACTGCGCTTGAAATATCCTGTAACCCAGATATTACTATCGCCATCGGTTGCTATATCATAGCCATAGTCACCAGCCGTACCACCAATATTTTGGGAAAACAGCAAGTTGCCATTGCTGTCAAACTTGGCTACATAGCTATCAACAGTGCCATTACTGGTCAAATCATTACTGCCGTCTCCATCTATATCGATGCTACCCCAGAATTCTCCTGTAGCCCACACATTACCATTGCTATCGGTGGCTATGCCCCAGCCCTTGTCGTCACCGCTACCACCGATATTTTGGGCAAACAGCAAGTTACCATTGCTGTCGAACTTAGCTACATAGCTATCAGCAGAGCCATTACTTGTTAAATCATTGTTGCCGTCTCCGTCTATGTCGATGCTCCCCTCGAAAAATCCTGTAGTCCAAACATTACCATTGCTGTCGGTGGCTATACCTAAACCCTGGTCGCTACCGCTACCGCCAATACCTTGGGCTACTTCCAGTTGGTATTCGACTTTTGGTGGAGTTGAATTACCACCGCTACCTATGGTAAAAGTCTCAGTAAAAGTTTGATTCGTCGAATTAGATCCTGTCCAGTTAGCACTATTATTAATTGCTGCTAAAAGTGTTGCCTTATCTCCCGTTGTAGTTCCCGTGTATATTACATTGTCTATTTCATTAATCGCAACTGCATTAGTGCCATTAGTCAAACCTTGGGGCAACGCAGAAGTGCTAGTGCTAGTAGCATCAGCTTGCCAGGTTGCTGCTCCTTCATTATTCAGAGCAGCAATAGGAGTATTTGTGCCTTGATAAGCAATAATCTGGTCGCCAGTAGCAGCAAAGTTCAAACTGCCACCTGAAACTGTTCCCACAGAAGCAGATGGAGTATCGTTAATCTCAACTACAGTTCCTGCCGAAATACCACCTGCTGGTGCTGTCCATGTAACAATTCCTTCACTTGTACGGAAACCAGAATTATCGCCCAGCCAACCTTTATCGGTAAACTTAATTTCTTCTGATGCAGGAATATCAACTAAAGCCACAAATTTAAAGTTATCTGTGTCATCAGCATTGTACTGAACAAATGCAATGTCTCCAGGATTGAGTGTCGTGTTTTCTTCCTGATTATTGTTGACTGGGTTAACTGTTCCTGTTACTGTACCTGTATCTTCTCCATCATTCTCATCTTGGACTACATAATCAAAGGTAATATCTCCATTGAAGTCAGCATCTGGGGTAAAGGTAATAGTTCCATCTGGTGTCACGTTTACTGTACCGTTGGGTACGGTGATGGTTTGAGCTGTGGGTGGGGTTAGGTCTGTGCCATTGATGGACTTGATGCTGAGGTTGTTGTCATCGCCGTCGGGGTCTGTGTCTCCATCTAACAGGTTTAGGGTTATTGAGCTGTCATTCTCGTTCATGGTGAATGACTCGTTATCAGCGACTGGGGGGTTGTTGGTAGAGTTAATGCTAATTGTTGTTGTAGCTGTGTTGCTGTCGCTATCCCCATCGTTGACTACTACTGTCACGCTACGAGCGGTGGTGTCGGGGTTAGCTGAGGTATTGTTGTATTCTATTTGAGCTATGGCACTCTGATAGTCTGCTAGTGGAGCACTCCCTGTGAGTGTGATTGTTCCTGTAGCTTGGTCATAGCTACTGGCTGTTATTCCTGTTGGTAGTGTACTGTTGACTGATAAGCTTTCTACTGTATCTCCGTCTGGTCTGTTGGTTAATACGATCGTGGCTGATTCGATGTTGGTGTCGTCTACGTCTGTGATGCTGACGTCACTGTCTCCTATTGCTACTGCTGCATCTGTGAAGGTTGTTGTGTAGTTGTTGTTTGTGGCTCCACTGCTGTCATTCCAGTCTAGGTCTATTGTGGGTGGGTCACTAACCTCAATTATAGTAATATGAACTTGGTTACTATTTGGTCCGAAAATGTCAGAAGACTTATGTCTATTTTCGTCTGTCAGAGCTATCTGTAAAATTCTGTCTGTAGTATCTGGGTTTTCGCTCGTGTTTTCGTATTGAATATCTTTTAGTGCTGTTGCAAAATCATCAACGCTGGCGATATCTCCTGTAGTTGGTGTTAGAGTAACTACTTTTTCGCCATCCCCGTTTGTAGTTACTGTAGCAGTTAAGTTTGTACCTGTTACTATAGCTGAACTTGTTAATTCTACACCATTAACCAAAAATTTCTCATCGTCACCATCAAGAGGATTAGTCAGGATAATTGTTGCTTCGTGTAATCTATCGCCATCAGCAGTAGTCCCATTGTTGATGTAATCTCGAATAATCAAGCCATTAGTAGTAAGTACACCATCTGTTGTAGTCTCACCTGTCGCAATGTCTACTATATTAACAGCACCACCATTTTCTGTAAATGTTGTTTCGTAGTTAGTTCCTGGGGTATCGGTACCATCTAGGTCTATTAGTGGGATGTCAAAAACGGATGTTATCCAGGGGTCAGATATCCCATCATTACTATTAGTTGCTTCTGTAGGAAGGAGTTCTTCAGCTACTGGAGTTGTTGCAAAGTTTCTGATGTGATAGAGTTGTCCCGTATTAGCACTAACATATAATTTTCCTTCTCTGTCATTCCAAGTTGCACCATAGTTTGCTGCACCTAAATTTCCACCACTATCTAACTGTATTGTAGTTGTACTAATCGTAGCATTATTAATATCTCTGATATCAATTGTAACTAATTCACCCTCACTGCTAATGCCATAAAAGCTGTTCTGATGATCAACATAAGTTAAATCTGTTGGCATAATACCACTGGGAGGTGTGCCAGTTAAATTTATCGTTGTTGCTGTTACCGGGTTATCAAGATTGATTCTACGTATTGATGTTTTACTGTCTCTGTTGGTTATCCATAAATTATTGTCTCGGTCTATATCTCCAGCAGTAGGATTTGGAGAAATATTAACTGTAAAAATATCCAAATCATTTACATCTGTAGTAACAGTACCATCATTCTTGACATACTCAACAGTACCAGTTGAGTCTATTCTCAGAAGTTTCTGATTACTATTACTAACTTCAAAACCATAGATGTAGTTATCATTACGATTATAACCTGCTGCATTATAGATTAAATCGCCAGTACCACCAATCTCCTCATAACCTCCTGTTAATGGGTTAAGTTGAAAAAGTACACCACTAATTACTTGGAATAAAGCAGGTTTTTCCTCAAATGGATCTAGAACATAATTCCATTGTTGTTGTGTATCCTGAGTGAAAGGTATATCTACCTCCAACTCACCCCTAATAACTTCCAACTCCCAGTCACCACCCAAAGCAACATTACCAGTTCGCCTTGCGGTCGCAGCAATATTTGCACCTGTTAGTTGCTGCAACTTTTCTAAAAATTCTGTACCAGTATCTCCCGCAGCTACATTACAACCATAGAGCAATATATTAGTAACTGACCAAGCTTCTAACTCTTGAGCATAATCATTATTAATACTATTAATATTTAATTGACTATTGCCCAAATATAAACATCCCGGCGCACCATGAGAAACTATATGAACAGTTTTTACTCCCCGATTGCGAACCAAAGTTTCTGTGATTTGTTGGATACTGTCGCGGTAGGTATCCAGGATAACAATTTTAATATTGGGATTTGTTCCACGAACAAGAATTTGATAGTCTTCTACATTTGGATCTATGAAAAGAATAGATTTAGTCATGCCCAACAATTTTGACGCCATATATTTCCCTCTCTTTTAAATATTTGTATAAGACTATTTAATACTTAATCCGTTGCCTCTAACCTTTCTTTAGCTTAACCATTTCATAGCTAAAATAGTAACCTTTTCTTCAATAAAACATAATTTAATCCAAATTCCTACCGTGTATTTACCGATCTTTATCTGAGATGAAAAATCAGGAACTTGCGATTACTTAAGTAGATTTTTTGGACTCAATAAATATACTGAAAAACCAAATAATATCTATACATAAGAACATCATTAATATTTGCAGATTAATTATTTATCTTGACTTTATGCACAATATGTTATAGGTGTAGTTGTAGTCAAAATAATTAGGAAAGGATAATGGAAAAGCGAACATTAGGCACATCTGAAATTAAAATTACCCCAATCATTATGGGGACATGGCAAGCAGGAAAAAATATGTGGGCAGATATTAAAGATTCTGACGTTATTAAAGCTATTAGAGCGGCTTTTGATGCAGGTATTACCACAGTTGATACTGCTGAAGTTTATGGAAATGGTTACTCAGAAAGAATCGTCGCTCAAGCATTGGGAGATGTTCGAGAACAAGTAGTTTTAGCGACTAAAGTTTTTGCTAATCATATGAAATATGACCAAGTAATAGAAGCTTGCGATCGCTCTCTGAAAAATCTGAATACCGATTATATTGACCTCTATCAAATTCATTGGCCTTCTGGTGCATTTAACAGTGAAATTGTACCAATTGAAGAAACAATGAATGCTCTAAACAAACTGAAAGAACAAGGTAAAATTAGAGCAATTGGTGTTTCTAATTTCTCAAGCCAACAAATAGCAGAAGCATCTCAATATGGTCAAATTGATAGTCTGCAACCACCCTATTCTTTATTCTGGCGAAAAATAGAAAAATCAGAAATGCCTTACTGTGTTGAAAATAAGATTTCTATTATTGCTTATTCTTCCTTAGCACAGGGATTATTAACAGGTAAATTCGGACCAGACCACAAATTTGCCGAAGGCGATCATCGCTCTAAAAATAGATTATTTTATATTAAAGAAAACTACGAACGAGTGCAAACAGCTATAGAAAAACTGCGCCCCATTGCTGAAGCTAAACAATGCACTATGGCTCAACTAGCGATCGCCTGGTTGATTGCCCAACCTCAGACAAATGCTATTGTTGGAGCGCGAAATGCGGAACAAGCGACTGCTAATGCTAAAGCTGCAAATGTTAAATTATCTTCAGATGAGCTGGCAGAAATTGATGCTATTGGGCGGATAGTGACCGATCCTTTAGACGATCGCCCCGTTATGTGGGATTTTTGACATACTCCCGACGCTCCCCTACGGGAGAGCGCGGGACTTCTCGCCGGGGGAGTTAAATCAACTATATATTAATGTTTTTGGAGGTGCGTTTAGGCGCACCTTATATTAAATCAGGTTTATAGAGTATTCTGTTGAGGAGATGGGGAGATGGGGAGATGGGGAAAGGTACTTTTGATAACCGGATTTGGTATTAATACATTTATATTATTTATTTTCAGGCAATAAATAGTAATCTAGGCATTTTTATTGAGATAAAATAATTAATCTGAATTGTCTATTGAAATATTTTTTGATCGAATGTGGGGTTTGGGGTAGCTATAAAACCTTGTGCCTTTAGCCTCATAGTAGGGCTTTAGTCCTAATATCAAGTCTCATTAATTAGCCATAATAAAAATATTTTTCTCTATCAAGAAAATATTTTGCAAATTTCCCCTTGTTTCCTACTTCCTACTCCCTGCTCCCTATTCCCTAAATTTTTTATATGATTATTGTAAATTGGCCTAAATAAAATATCAGTATAATAGCCGATGTCTTCAAGCTTTTATTGCAACTAAATTGGTAACTGTCAAATGCAATAGAGCATTAAAAGAACTGTCAAAGGTAATATATTAGGGTAGCTATTTAAAGATTGCATCTACCAATTTCTTCATAACAGTAGAGGTAAGTAAATGAACAATGCAATCAAAGCAGCTATAGCACTTCCTATTTCTATCGGAGTAGTGATTTCTGCAAATTCCACCCATGCAGCTAGTTTCACTTATGCAGAAACAGTAGAGTCATACATTCAAGGCGAGTTTACATACGACAATTTAGATCAAATTGCTACTAGAACTAACGTAAATAATGCACTTGGCGCACCTGAAGCTAGTGCTACGGATAATTTTCTTGCCCTTGGTTTTGGAGGAGAAGCTGTATTTAGTTTTGGTGGGATGTTTTCTGAGCAGGTAAAAGTTTGGGAGACTACTTTTGGAAATCACAATTCTCAAAGTGACTATGATGAAAAAGTAGAAGTATTCGTGGGAAATGATTTAGAAAATTGGTTGAGTATTGGTGTGATTGAGAATATTGCTGATGAAGCTTATATAGGGGGAGCTACCCTAGATATTGGTAACAGCAACTTATATCAATATGTCAGATTAGTAGATATGTCAGAAGTTGTAGAAGGTCGTGACGGTTTTGATATCAATGCTATAGCTGTAAATATGGAAATGGAAAGAGAATATGTTCCTGAAAGCTCTTCTACATTAGGTTTGTTAGCAGTTGGAGCATTAGCTATTGGTTCTCTTCTCAAGCGCAAACAACAATAAAATTATCTTTGTTGGTGTTGCTGATTTTAAGTATGAAATAAACTCCGCGACTGATATCGCTAAGAGTCATTAATTAAGTGCAAATCATATCTAGTTCCCACTTTTGATTCGGAAAAAAACTTCTTTCTATCTCCTGACTCCTGAGTTCTGACTCCTAGATATCATACATTTATTCAGCAACGTCTCTTTTTTAACTGTTTTCCATACAGCAGTTTTCATTTCAGTAGACCACAGTAGGGGCGAATGGCCAGCAAGTAGGGGCGATTTCCTGCGGAATGCTGCTGCCATGCGCGAATCGCCCCTACAGGGTTTTGGTGATGACGTGAGGTTATCAATCAGCAAAAGCGCTGTAAATTGTTATACTTGTCTCCCGGTATGATTAGGGAGGCAAGCTTTTCTTTGACATCCTCTGCGGCGGTTAGTCACGGAGATTCCTACTGAACCATAATAGCTCTTCGGCGGGTTGACGCTTCTTAGGCTGCTGCTACTTTGGTAGTAGTCTTATGCTTGCCTCCATGTCCGCGATAGAGTTTCCAACTGTCCCCCGGCAACAAAGCCATACTGTAGCATATATTCAATTCACTTGCAAATAAAAAGTCGCCCTACAAGGACGAGGCGTAACTACCCAATTTTTCTCTGAAAAAAATAATATCAATCATGATTTCCAGTCAACGAAGCGGGTATAAAAATAAGCGATCGCTTCCCCAATAACAGTCCGCATACCTGCACTCGACTGCCACCATCTGTGAGTATTATAACCTTTGGGTTCAAGAGCAATCACACCTACCTGAATATCTGGACTAAAAACATTCCGATAAATCATCCAGCTACGACGAGCGTGGGGTCCTAAAGTATAAATATTGATAGAGTTTACTTTGAGATTAGAGGTTTGAAGCCATTCTTTCACTGCCATAGCAGAAGCAGTAGTGCGATACTTGGTAACTTGAGGAGTGGGTACAGCCACCACTCGGTCTGGAGCGACACCCAAGGTAATCAGAGTTGCTGCGGTTAGTTCGGCAAAGTTGTTATATTCTGATAGATAAAATCCCTTACCTATCGGTGTACCTGTGGTAATTAATTTTTGATAACTACCTTGATTAAATTCTGCGATCGCCGATTTTACGGCATAGTCTGACATCCAACCTTCAACTATTAGTAAATCAGCTTCTATAGGAGAGGTTACTGCTAAAAATGAGTAAATATTCAAGCAGCACATCACAATTAGAAAGATAATTAATCCGATAATTAATATCCCTAGCTGAATTGTTGAAGTTAATTTTTGCTGCCATTCTAATAGATTATTTTTGAAGTCGTTTTGTTGGTTATTTTCCCGTGACATTCAGATAATAAATTTTGCTAGTCTCCCTTTAAATAAAATACGATCGCAGCAGATTATTGTTTATTAAAAAATACTCCTTCTCAAGTTTTGAAATTTTTAAAGTAGTAGGGTGTCTAGATTTATTTTGTGGGTAAGTTTGATAAATTAAGACCTCTCCCCCAACCCCTCTCCTACAAGGAGAGAAGAGCTATTCT
>NZ_JAAHGT010000376.1 GCF_010672385.1 Okeania sp. SIO2F4 | reverse complement strand
GGCTGTCCAAGAAATTGTCAATAGAATCGAGCAAACCTGGGAAAAAGCCTATGAAAATTACTTTGGTGCAAATCTCTCAAGTTTTACCTTGACTGCTGAAACTATTGCTAAACAACTTTATCTATGGCAATCTCAAACTGAGAAAAACCCTGCCGTTATCTGGGTATGGCCTCGCAAAAAACAAATACAATTAGTGTTAATTACTCCCAATCAAATACCAGTTATATACAGTATTACTGATGCCGAGCGAAAAACTGTATTAAATACAGTAAAAATATTGGCTGGGGAAATCATAGATCCAAGAATGCGTCACACAAAATCATATTTAAAACCAGCTCAAAAACTTTATCAATGGATAGTAGCTCCCATTGAGTCAGAATTGGAAAAGCAAAAAGTAGATACTATTCTTTTTTGTTTAGGACCTGGTTTACGCAGTTTAGCATTATCCGCATTACATGATGGAGAAAAATTTCTTATAGAAAAGTATAGTATTGCTCTGATTCCTGCTTTTAATATGATTGAAACTGAGTATAATCAGAGAAAAAATATGCAAGTATTAGCAATGGGAGCATCAGAATTTATCGACCATCAATCTCTACCTGCCGTACCAATAGAGTTAAAACAAATCACACAAAAATTGTGGCAAGGAGAGGCATTTATTAACCAGGATTTTACAATTGAAAATTTACAGCAGCAACGACAAAAACAAAAATTTGGAATTATTCATTTAGCTACTCATGCTGAATTTAGGTCAGGCAAACCAAGTAATTCTTATATTCAATTTTGGCAGAAAGAAAAACTGGAATTAGACGATATTAGAAATTTGCAATGGCATCAACCTAAAGTAGAGTTATTGGTATTAAGTGCTTGTAAAACTGCAGTGGGAGATCGACAAGCAGAATTAGGTTTTGCCGGGTTAACTGTGCAAGCTGGAGTGAAATCTGCCCTGGCAAGTCTTTGGTATGTTAGTGATGTGGGAACTTTGGCTTTAATGAATGAATTTTATCAACATTTTCAAAAAATTATACTCAAAGCTGAGGCACTTCGACAAGCACAAATAGCAATGTTAAAAGGGAAAGTAAGTTTGAAAAAAGGTGAATTATCTGGTTCTAATAGTCGAGTAAAATTGCCACAAGAATTAGAAGAATATACAGATGAAAATTTATCTCATCCCTATTATTGGGCAGCTTTTACTATTATTGGTAATCCTTGGTAATATCCAAATTTTTAGCGTTCGACAATTTAGGATATGACCCGAAAATAGATTCTCAAGCCTCGCCCATAAGCAGACGACTTTTTAGTTACTTTTGTTTTAATAAATAAGCTTTTTCTCAACTAAACTCATAGATAAATCAAAAATTAATTAGGGTTTGCGCTTATCAAGCTAAAAGTCGTATGGCAGCTCAGGTAATAGAGCTTTTTATATTCATTAATTCTCCTAGTTATGGGCTGCTTATTTGCCTGAAAATACTGAGACTTTCTGCTGAAATTCAAGAAAATCTCTTCACATAAAAATTGCCGAAACCTTTGCCTGTTACCCCCATCTCCGGGTCTCCGCGTCCCCGCGTCCCCGTGTCCTTCCCTGAGCAACCAATTTTTTCAGCAAGCCCTAATTATAACTTCCTCCTGTGGCCACTTTTACCTGCCACTTAGCCATATAGATACTTCTACTTTCAGGTTTATAGTGTAATATTATATTTTAGCTTTTTATAATCAAGAATCATTCCGAAATAGTTTATGCCCCTATCAGTTGGAACAACAGAAGCAGCATTTCTCCTGAATATTTCTACCGCTAGACTCAGATTACTTTTAAAGCAAGGTCGGGTTGTTGGGGCAGAAAAAGAAGGCAGATTTTGGACAATTCCTCTAAATAGTCGAGGAATGCCAGAAATCACCCCTGGTCTTCGAGGTCCACAGGGTACTTGGAACAAAGGACAGCGTACAGGCAATACCTTTATTCATATTGTACGAAGAGTAATTGACGCTAACCGAGACCACGGTACTAGCGATCCAGCTATTTCTGTCAAGCAAGGCGATCGTAATGATAGATGCCACGAAGCTGAAATAGTAGGGCCTTGCAAAATCGTCTACCGACCTCATAAGCCAAATCGTGGTCAGGCTGGCGGAGCTAGGCTTTGGATTGAGGTTGAACCTCACGTTAAAATTATCCGTAAAATCTTTCCAGATTGGGAAGCGTCGGAACCACCTACTGAATCGGTTGAAGCGTTGGCGGAGCCTAGTAGTAGCTACATCGCCACCGAGCATAACCCCAACACTATTGCTATTGCCTAGCCTCAACCAGCACAAATTTTTCCTATCTTACTACTACTGCCCTGTTAATTTTTACTCTAGGGCTAAGTTTTACTATGTTTAGGCTTTGGATAAATTGTGAAATTTTTTCAGAATTAGGGGAAAAAACTAATTTTTCCTAGACAAAAAGATTAGGATTTCAGAAATTTTCGTTTTTTTTCTTTCTTAAGATAACAAATATTTGTTTAATCATAATATTGAAACTCAAAACACATTAGTAATCCGCAACATTTTTGGCATTTTAGTCGTAAAACTTAATAAGTGTGAAGTTAAAACTCTGCTTTTAAATCTCTTCCCATTAAAGCTTCCACAGCTTCTTCGGGAGTAATCTTACCATTCAATAATAAAAAAACTTGACTAGAAATAGGCAGAGAAATTTCCTCTCGATTAGCAATATCAATTAAAACATTTGTAGTATTAACACCTTCAGCAGTACCAGGTAATTCCTCTAAAATTTCCTCCAAACTTTTACCTTGAGCTAAACCATAACCAACCCGATAATTTCTACTCAAAGAACTACTACAAGTTGCCAACATATCTCCTAAACCAGATAACCCAAAAAAGGTTTCAGTTTTTCCGCCTAAATGAGTACCAATACGAATAATTTCTGTCAAAGCACGAGTTAATAAAGCTGATTTAGCATTAGTACCAAGTTCCAAACCATCACAAATTCCACTAGCAATAGCAATGACATTTTTTAAAGTTCCACCTAACTCTGTACCTATTGGATCGGAACTACTATAAACCCGAAATAAACCCGAAGCAAAAATATTTTGTACGGTCGTTGCTGCTGGCTTATTTTTACTAGCAACTACCGTTGCAGCAGGTAATCTATCGTTAATTTCTTTTGATAAATTAGGACCGGATAAAACTACCACAGAATTATTAGGAAAATTAGCTTCCCAAATCTGAGAGGGAGTACGAGTTGTTTCTGGATCTAATCCTTTTGTAGCAGTAACAATAATTACTTTTTTTGGTAAACCAATCTTTTTAATTTTTTCAGCAGTTTCATTAATTCCTTTCATAGAAATTGCCGAAACTATTATATCAACATTCTTTAGTACCTCTTCTAAAGTCACATTTAAGCTACGAGACCATAAACGTATTTCATGTTGATTATGAGCTGCTAATTTTGCTAAAGCTGAACCCCATGCACCTGCACCTAGAATTGCTAAAGTTGCTTTTTCAGTTGATATTGGATAAGCAGATTCTAGAGTTCTAATAACTTCTCCTCTTTTATTAGCTTGAGATATTTTATTTGTCATAATTTATTGATTTAATCTATTCATAAGTTTTCAGCTATAAAAACCATATTTTTGTTACAGGTAAAAAATATATTGGAATTAGGGAATAGGTATAATAGACATCTCCAGAAATCAAGTTTTAGCTTGGGAATTACAAGGGTTTAAAACTAATTATCGGAGAGGTCTCATAGTTGAAAAAATTTTATCTAATACATGAATTTTAGGACTTATGCAAAAAAAAACGATTTATGCAATAAATCCTTATGGAGTTTTACCCCAAAAAGACTAGAATAATTTTTGGCTATGTCATTAAGGGTAAAAATTGACGGAACTAAATTTATGTCAAATTTATTCGGCTCAAGAATTTCCCTGACTTCATTCCAGAAAGTATCACAAGTAAATATCTTTTTTAAATTTGCTATAAAGGGGATTTTTTCTGACATCATTCTACTTCATTAAACTAAGACTAATAAATGAGAATTTTATTATCTACAAAAGTCGAACATCAACAGATAATACCAAATCTCAAAAATTTGCTATATATCCTGAAAAAATATGTTATGTAGTAGGTTTTAGCTATGAGAAAATTCAGGAAAAATCCTCAAGTATAAAGTAGTTGTCACGAAGCAGCATTAATGGATGATAAATGGTATAAGCAGACAAAATGTTTAGTCACAATCAAGCATAGGATGTCAAAATTACTTTGAAACTTTCCTCTTTCTACAAGTCGGTTTGCTTAATAGAGTTTCCTAGGCCATCAAAAAAAATTAAATACACACAAATTGTGCAATTTTAAGAGAAAATTGTAATAACCCCCTCAAATATAAATGTATAGGAGAGATGTCTAATGATATTCGGTCATCGATTACCCAAAATATTAGCCCCAATATTAATCAGTCTATTACTACTAACATCTGCTTGTGGCGGAGCTAAACAACCTAGTCGTTTCGACCAGGCCCAACAACAAAGCAAAACAGAACGTCCCTCCCAAGCCAAACAAGTCTCCGGTGGCAGTCTTAATAAATACTTCCCATCCTCCAGTGGCGACTATAAACTCAACTATGCTCAAGAGAAAAAAGGCTTTGCTCAAGCAAGTCTTAAAAAAGATGGTAAAGAAGTAGCAGTCATGTCTATCAATGATATCTCTGCTTCTCCTACTGCAGCCAACAAATTCCAAAATAGCAGCAAAAAAATCGGAGGATATCCAGCAGTAGAACAAGGAAAAACTACTACTGCCGTATTAGTAGATAATCGTTTTCAGGTAAAAGCTCAATCAAAAGACCCCTCATTTACACCCAGCGATCGCGAAGCATGGCTGAAAAAATTCAATCTGAGTGGTCTATCTAGTCTCAAATAGAAAAGAGGGAATAGGGAATAGGGAATAGGGAACAGGGGGAAAGAATTGATAATTTCTGTACGATAATTGATTTGATTTTTTATTGTTGGAGATGTCTAATAAAAAAATTATGCCCCAACACTAAAAAAAACTGTCTTCCTCCATTAACTTTATAATCTTTAACCAAGAAATTAGGTCTTAACCCTCCCCTAATTCTAGGGAATCAAAAAGGAAATTTCAGATTTTCTTGCCTCCAACTTCAGCCAGAGGTACTGATAACTGATAACTGATAACTGATAACTGAAATTAAGGAGCCTGAAATGAGCAAACCAATCTTTGAATTAGTAGATGAACTGCCCTCTGACAATATTACAATTAAAGCTTTACGCGCTTTAGACTTTGTTGTTCCTGGAGAGTGGGATAACTTGGTAGGATTTGAAAATACTATCCGCACTGTAACAGGAGAAGACGACGAAGAGCTAATTCAGCAAATAGGCGATCGAGCTGTAATTCTCTTCAATGACAAAGCTCAAGGATATCAACGTGCTTTGTGGCTCTACCAAACTGTCAGTGGAGCAGGTCGTGCTTTAGGTGCAGCTACTTTGGCTAATATGGTTGGAGATAAAATACCTCTGGTCGGAGGTTTGTTAACTAGCCTTACTCCTAAACCGGGAAAAGCCCAAACTATCGATCTATCTCTAAAAGTAGTTGCAGAATTATTAGGTTTCTGTTCCATCAATGGCATTCCTGGAGATAGTATTGGTGATTTTGTCGGCGCTCTGGGAGATTATAGTGGAGAATCTTTGATGCGGTTAGCAGCCTTAGTTTGTTTTGATGGTTTAATTCCATTAGGACCAGATTTTATAGGTGCCGCTGCTGAGTGGATAGAGGGACTTTCCCCCTCAGACTTAGAAGAAAATCAAGGTTTCCGGGAAATGGAAGATACTATTCCAGGGGATGATAAAGATAGTAAGTTGGGCTTTATTGGCGAAGCTTTCGGTTCTGTTTCGAGTTGGATGGGAGATTTTGTCAGCGAGCGAGGCATTACACCAGAAAATGTGGCCAATAGCTTGCAAAGTTTCGTAGAATTTAGTGATGATAAATTGGACTATTTGGCTGCATTCCTAGATGTAAGTACCAATTATTATGAACATACAGGAGTTCAAACCCTCGCTCGTCGTTTAATAGAACGAGCTTATGCAGAAATTTAAGTAAGGAAGCATTTATGGCAGAAGAACAAGAAGCTAAAAAAACTGAAACTAAGCCTGCTGGAGGTAAGGTCAAAAAAGAAAAGCCCCCTGCTTTGGAAGATAAGCCTTTTGCTGAGTTTGTGCAGCAAGATTATTTGCCAGCTTTACAACAAGCTCTCACTCAGCAAGGTATTGACGATCTCGATCTAAACCTAGTCAAGCAAAAACTACCTATGATTGGCTTTGGTTCATCTGAAGAATGTTGGCAAGTTGTAGGTAAGTTTAAAAAAGGCCAGCGTCAATTCAATGTCTATTTCCCCAAAAAAGATATTAAAGGCCCTAGAGCTTTCTCTTGTGCGGATAATGGAGCTAAACCTGCTACCTTGGAACCTTTTTTAATTGATGAGCGTAAAATTACTCTGAACTTATTGGTGTTTGGTGTGATTCAACGTCTGAATGCTCAAAAGTGGCTTAGTTTAAACTAAATATTTAAGGTAGCAGATGCTCTGTGTGTTTCTGCTACCATCAATTTATTTCCCCATTGGCCTCGAATAATTTTGTTAAGGTCGACGTCTGCTTCTAACAAGCAGGCATGGCCACTATTGGGAAGAATGACCATTTGAGCTTCGGGCAAATACTTGACTAAAAACTTAGCTTGTGATAGTGAAGGAAAAATTCTATCCGCAGCACTAGCAATAACTAATACAGGCTTTTTTAAACTTTTTAGTTGATTCTTATTTACTTGGAATGAGCGCATTAACTCAAATCGCCAGATAGCAGTCTGTTGAGAAACTGACTGCATGGCCTTCAGCAAGGCCAGGCGTTCGTCTCGTTGCATCCGACCCAGAGCCGCTAAAAAGGGCAAAGTTCCTGTTACAGATAACTGATATAAAGAGGTCGGTAGGTATTGGGTCAGATATGAGCCATATTTGACTAAAGGTTGTTGACTGAATGAAGTAGCTGAATTAACTAAAATTAGTTTGTCCAATAATTCAGGAGCATTGAGGGAAATTTTTAGTGCTAAACATCCTCCAAATGATTCTCCACATAAGTAAATAGGTCTTTTGGGTACTGCTTCTTGTTCAAGAGAAATTAAGTTTATTGTTCTTTCTGATAAGCAATCCCAACTCGATAAATCATTTTGTGGGATGCTGAGACAGCGAATATCAAAAGCAGTTGATAATCTGGAAAGTTGCGATCTTAGCAATTTACCTGTGCCATCCATTGCAGGTAGGAAAATGAATAGAGGTAATTCCGGTTGAGAGGCAGTTGGCCTTAAAAAACTAATTTTACTACTTGCCACTTGCATGATTGAATACAGATAGAAATTAGTAATGATTGATAAATTAATAACTAATAGTTGAGATATCTCAGCAACTTCTCATTACTCTTATACTGTGATGAGATTTTTATGGTTTTGTGATTAACCTAATTATTACTTAATAATGGCTTAATCTTGACTTGCCTAACATGATAATTACCAAATCAAGTTATTTAATTATTAAATTTGCACAGGAGCAAGAGCAATTTTGTGTTTTAGTTTCTAGAATAAAAATATAAGGCATCAACCCAAAACAAACCAATATTCAAGAATTAAACACAGCCTTCTGTCAGTAAGTTAGCAATTTCTTGGCTAATATAATTAGTTATATTTTTGACTAAATTTTTAGCCGATTTCTCTTGATATTGCTAACGGTGGGAAGCTCTAATTGAAAAATGGACGGCCAAACATGATATGAGAGAGTCGATCAACTATTATTATCAGGATGCCATCTAGGTTAATTAAACAAAGGTTCTGAAAGGTCAAAAAAACTTAGTAATTTCAAAGGTATTCTTGAAGAGATTAACTGCTCATTATGAAAAGCTATGAACTACTGGTAATATTACCTAATATTGCCAGATTTGATAATGGCGCTCGAAGAGCTAAATGAGCAAATCCTCTTTGAAAATACCAATAAAATTAGGAGGGGTAAATTTTACGATATGTACAGCTCATTTTGGAAACACTCCTACAACTAAGTCATAAGTTGTTTTTGTAACTGGGATTTTGATCGACCCTCCAAAAACATTTCGCCTTAAAAGGTGGGATTTTAGACCCAATCCTGTTTGATAACACAGGTAGTTGGGTCATATAGTGATGACTGGCAAATAATATGGAACAATTGATGCTGTGAGAAACAAAGAGTCCATAAAACTATGATAGTTGCTGACAACTAGCACAACTTCTTAAGAAGGAATCGAGTCTCCATGATTAATCAAACCTCTACTACCAATACAATATTATAGTAGCTAAGAAAAACGGGAAATTAACTGTACGCTATGTGCTTGGCTCCCCATTTTTCCTGCAAGTAGAGATTCAATTATAGACTCTGAATAAATATATATTCTGTAAGAATAATAACATCAAAATACCAATAATTAAAATTTCTTTGAGAAATTATCAAAGAACAATACAACAGCATTACTGTTAGGGTAGGGGATATTGTTAGAGATCGGAAGAGCTCCGTGTAGGGAAAAAGGGTAGATCTCGGTAGTCGCCATATCATTAAAAAAAAAATAAAAAAAAAAAATTAATACAAATAAT
>NZ_JAAHGT010000375.1 GCF_010672385.1 Okeania sp. SIO2F4 | reverse complement strand
CCCCGACTTGAATTGTGGAGTGGTTCTCCAAGAGGGAGTTTCCCTTCCCTCAGGTCTAGAAGGGAACCCCATATAATCGACCAAGAGAAAAGAAAAAATTTTCCTTTTAGGCAATCTTCTCCTAAAAAAGGATAGGTAATTGTTAATTGCTGAACATCAACTATGAACACTATAATTTTATATTCCTAAATATTATTTGTTGGAGTTAATCTTTAGTATTTAGTAACTTCTGTTATGAATGAACCTTATTTTTCCAGCTCCTAATTATAGCAATACTTTTGATTATTGGCATAAGATCAAACAATCATTGATCGTTAATCTCCTAAACACCAAGAAATAACTAGGAAAATTACTGATAGACATAACCACCGGGGAATATGCAGCCATTGTATTAAGTCCATTGGTTCTAAAATCAAAACACTCGTCATTAACCAACTAAATATCAATACCATAGTTATCAGAAATAAAGACATAATAGTAGTATTTTGAGACACATTTAAACAACTAATTTGATTCACATTCAAGCATCATATTCAATGATATACTGAAGCAAGAATTGTATTAATTCGATTGGTTCTAAAATCAAGATACTCATCATTAACCAACTAAATATCAATACTATACTTTTTTGATCGGAAATCCAGACATAATAGTAGTATTTTGAGCCACATTTAAACAACTAATTTGATTCACATTCAAGTATAATCTAAAGTGATCTGCTGAACTAAAAATGGTAAATGTCTGATGTTTAAAACCCTTTTAGCTGACTTCCGAATTATCTTCGAAAGAGACCCTGCTGCTCGTAATTGGTTGGAAGTTCTCACTTGCTATCCTGGTCTTCAGGCTTTAGTATTTCATCGTCTTGCCCATAATTTATATTCTTTGAGATTTCCTTTCTTCCCTCGTTTAATTTCTCATATAGGCCGTTTTTTGACCGGGATTGAAATTCACCCTGGAGCTGTTATTGGTCAAGGTGTATTTATTGACCACGGTATGGGTGTTGTGATTGGGGAAACTGCTATTGTGGGAAACTATTGCCTGATTTACCAAGGGGTAACTCTTGGTGGTACTGGTAAAGAAAGTGGCAAACGACATCCTACTTTAGGAGATAATGTGGTTATTGGTGGAGGTGCAAAAGTTCTCGGTAATATTAATATTGGTGATAATGTTCGTATTGGTGCAGGTTCTGTAGTTTTGAGGGATGTTCCTTCTGATTGTACAGTGGTGGGGGTACCAGGTAGAGTTGTACATCGTTCTGGAGTTAAGGTTAATCCTCTAGAACATGGTAGTTTACCTGATTCTGAGGCTAAAGTTATTCGTACTTTGGTCGATCGAATTGATGCTCTTGAGCAACAACTGGAAAGTTTACAAGGTCAATTATCACAGTCTCTTTTAGTGAAGTCTCATGCCGAATCTTCTTTGAGTCATTCCGATCGTAGTTTCCAAGACTGAGCCATTCAAACTTTTTTGAATGGCTCAGAAATTTAACCACACCGCCGGGAACTCCCCTCCTAATTTAGGCTATCCCTTATAAGGAACTCCTGAAAACCTTGTCGGAGGGTGGGGAGAGAGGGAAGAGGGGGAGGAGGGGGGAGTAAGAATCTTGGTGCGCATTTCTCACTTCTTTATGTCTAATTCAATACACTATTTCTGAGAAAAAAGCTGATTCAATACTCGTGCATAACTGACTGAACTTGTCAAGTTTTATGTTAAGAAAGATGTTTATATTTCATAGCTAATTTAGGAGGGTTTATTTATACATAGGCTGAAAATTTGAAAGAGTGGGTATTGTGGTTAGTTTGGGATGAGGAGGAAAAGATTTTTGATTAATAAAATATAGTTTTCTAGTAAATATAAAGTCTCTTCTGCCTTTTTTCCTCCTATTTATCTAAATTTTGGTTGAAGACCCGCTCTCTCCTGCAAGGGAGTGTCCCATGGGAAAACCAATCAATAAGAGCGGTTTCACACATAATATGTAAAAATGTAAAGCTCAAACAAACAAGCAGTAGATGGTTGAAAAAGACTACAAATTTAGTTTTTACTCTACTAAGCAGCAAGAAAATTGGTGTTGGTAATTGGTAAGATGATTTTTTACTCTTAGGTGATACCCATCACTTAGTCTGGTTAGATATTTTAGAGGTATCAGAAAGAGATTACTCTTAAAGTTTCATCTCTTGATTTACCAACGCCAGAAAATTTCCTAAGGAGAACCTTGGGTTGTGTCAGATTAATCTATAACAAGGCTTTAGCTGCTGGAACTTAAGCTTGGTATGATCGACAAGAACGGGTAGGATATGCTCAAACTTCAGCCATGCTGACTACTTGGAAAAAACAGAATGACCTGGATTTTCTCACACAAGTAAGCCTATATTTGATTTTTCAACACAACTGAGCAAAAAATAATAACCACAAGGTTTAGTTCTTTAAAGATTTCAAGGATTTATGGCTTGAGTAGACCAAGTTTTATGGGTATCAATTTGATAAAGCCAGCGATTTTGTGGCTCTCCTCTTAGTTCTAAATGCTCGACTTTTGTTGGATATAGTAATAATAGGCAAAAGTTAAATAGGGGATTGGCTAAGTTTGGTGGGGGTAATTCAAAAGCACTAGCTTCTACTTTACTTTCTACTGGATTAGGCCAAGTAAATTGCTGTCTGGCATTGTCTGAAATTTCTTGCCATATAGTTTGTCTAGCTTTAGCAAGTTTGGCATGAGGATTATTGGCTTTGACTAGGGTAAGTTTTCCACTGAGGCGAAATTGTTCTCTGGTTTTGGGAAAGTACCAACAGACTTCCCCCCAAGGATTTTTTTCTATTTGCTCTACTTTTTGGCTACGACTGTCGGTGATGAATTTTAGCTGATTGGTTTGTTCTAAAAAACCTCGGAATACAATAGTACGATTTTTAGGTTTTCTTTCTGGGGTGACTGTTGCTAACTGGAGATAACGAGCATAGGTAAGGCTCTGGTTTTTATGTAGCGCTCTGGCTAAGGGCGATCGCCAAGGTGCTAGTTCTTCTTCCTCTACTAAGTTAAGTTCGGTCATTTTTTGTATATTTGGGAGTTTTTTTGTAGAGGGTTAATCTTAGGGCTGTTCATTTTAGATTATGGTCAGTCTTGACTAATTGGACTTTATCAGATATTTGTCTTCATGGCAATATATTATCGTCAATTTTCCTGCTTAAGGTGAGATTTATGACTGCTGGAAAATTAGTACGTCATGTCAGATTTTGAGTGACTTTTAGGAGATTTTTCTCTGATAACAAAAAAACTTTTTATACTTTCAACTAGCAAGTATAATTAGTGTATTTATTGATAGGAAAAAGAGAACATAATCATGGTGAATACAAGTTTATAACTGCTTAATTTTTAATTTTACTTCTTAGATACAAAGTATTATTTTATACATTATATTTGATAATGCAGTAGCAGAGATATACTTAAAGACATACTATAGCATAGAATAATCAAAATTTTAAGGGTTAGTTGAAAGAGGGAAAATTTTAGAGATTATGTAAGCATTCAGCTATTAGCATTCAGCTTTCAGCTTTCAGCTTTTGAATAAATGATGTAGCTCGATAGACTTTTAAGGTTAACTAATCGACTTTTACAGTAACTTTTAATTAGCATGAAATTTCGCTTATTACTTTTTCCTCTTTTAAAGGTAATGAAGCTGAGAGCTGAGAGCTGACCGCTATTAACTTATTCTTTTTGAAGGAAGAATTAGAGTTCAAAGATTGAGGAACAATTAAAAGTTACTCTCAAATCATTCTTTGCTAATCTTTTTCATTAATTACTTAGTGCAGGATTATTACTAAGGAAAAATTGTTTACCTAGCATTCCGCAGGAAAAGCTAAAGGGGAGCTACCTGAATGCTTACCTCTTGCATAACTGCTCCGCTTTTCATATTGGCAATAGCTGAAGTGCGTTTGTGTTTCGCTGCGCGACATGAAAAGCATTCCGATAGGAAAGTTGTACGCCAGCAAAACGACCGTTTTTTCTCCTGGAAAGGGGAGGCTTTAAACCTGAATTATTTAATTATTAATTATTCGGTAATTGAAAAATTAAGTAGGTATAACAAGGCAGCTATCCTGATAGCAGAAAGTAGAAGATAAAAGGTTTTTTAAGGATATGACTTTTCCTCGCATAGGAATAGTTTTGTCCTGTCTACCTAGTTAGTAATAGGTATGTTTGTAACCTATACCTAGCAAAACCTGAAAATCCTAATTAGAGTTAGTAAACTCTTTCAACGAATATCTTGATAAAAACGTTTAAGAAAAGTAGGTGAAACTCCAAAGCCCCATAAAAAACCAATAAATAGATAAATCAAATTTGCTTGGAAAACTCCCCACTTAGCTACACGGCGATCGCTAGTATATACAAACCGATTTACTAAATAAATTCGTCCGAGTTTAAATAACTTCAGACATAAGTCAGCATCTTCCATAATCGATAGATTAGTATTAAAACCACCGACTTTCCAGAAATCTGTACGACGACTGAAAATTACTTGGTCTCCAAACAAAATCCGCAAACCTTTAAAGAATAAATGGGGGCGAAAAAGTAGGGGAGCATAAAAAGTTTTGAGATAATTATGTAAGGAAATACTCCAGCGAGTAGTTTCGGAATTACCCATAATTGAAATAAATCCACCACAAACAATGTTTTGATTTGCCAAAGTTTGGGAAATTATAGAAATTAAGTCATGAGGTACTATAGTATCGGCGTGGAGAAAACAGAGAATTTCTCCTGTTGCTATTTTAGCGCCTAAATTCATTTGCATGGAACGTCCACGTTCAGGAGAATAAATGACAGGAACTCCAAAGGAAAGAGCAATGGAAACTGTTTCATCTTCGCTGTAGCTATCTACTACTAATATTTCTTTTGGTGGAGGGTTAAGTAAAGAAATATTTTTGAGAGTAAGCGGTAGACAAGCTGCTTCATTGAGAGTAGGAATAATGATGGAAATATTGGGCATAGATTTATTGATATATTCCAAATTCAGTAGTAGGTTTTTAGTTTTCATTAATCAGCTCATAGCTTTTGCAGTCTGAATTAGTATTGAGAGACTCAGGCAGAATTAAAAGTATCAAAACAGATCTGCTAACTGGAGAATTTATCGAGTTACCTTACTCATTAAAAAGCTGAATACCTACATTAAGTAAACTAACAGTACACTCAAAAATCAGATTATATAGGAATCCTATTTTGGTTATATAGAAAATATTTTATAACAAGAAAACAGAGTTCATTAATGGATAATGGATAATGGCGAACTTGATAATTACAAGAAGGTTAAAACCGCTCGGGAATTGAGTATAAGGAAACATTATTTCTTCTCTCAAGGGGAGATTGGATATGGCGCCGGTAACCCATCCATCCCATCCTTCGGAATGCTCCGCTTTCCGACCGCTTTTCCCCTTGAAAGGGGAGGCAGAGTAAGCTGAATTATTTAATTAATAATTAATAATTGTTAATTATTCGGTAAGGATTTCAGGATTTTTTTCTCATGCCTAAATTTTTTATAAATTATTTAGGATTCCTGTATATCAGAGATTGAATGTATCAGGAAATATAAAAAAGAAGATAGGGAACAGGGAATAGGCGAAGACCCTATTATTTGTAATTTAGAATTCACTATAACTTTAGGAGTATGAGTACCAAGTGCGTCCTAACTCTAGACTGATTTCAATCTCTAGTCTTATTCCAGCTTAAAGATTTAGTTGCTCCAAAAGTCTCTTAATACTTATTTTATAAACAGTCTCTCAACTCTATAGGTAAGGTTAAGATAATTAGGTTATATAGCAGTAAACATTTCCTGTGGAATGGGGAGCAAACAGTCGTCAGCTATTACCTATTAGCGATTAATTCATTGCCTTTATAGCAGAAATTAGTATTGAGAGATTTAAGGAGAATTAAAAGTATGGGAAACTAACCTTGACTTAGAGAGTGTATATTAATTATTTATGAAACAGCTAATGGCTGAATGCTTACCTACACCAAGATAAGGTGTTGTACCTTTATAGCTAAAGTTAAAGGTCAAATTATTCCTGTGGCTAAGTTTGATAATTTGAGAATGTTCTAACAGTAATGGCAACTACTATAGAATTCTAAATATAGATATTGACTTGAAAAGGAGCGCTAATAACTGAAAATATTTTTCCTGTTCTTTGTTGCTTTTAACAGTTATAGCGGTTCTCATAATTAATTGAGATATAATATTTTTTCCTATTCTCTATTCTGTGTTGCTTAAAATCCAGAACTTGTGTACCTCATCTATTTCATAAATGCCATATCTTTACTATTGTCAAAATCAATGTACATTAGCGGTTATCATTAATATGATAACTAGTACTTTTTCTATTCCCTATTCCCTATTCCCTATTCCCTATTCCCTATTCCCTATTCCCTATTTCCAGAAAAAATTAAATTAATTTTGCACAGGTACTTATTACAACTAAGATTATGGATAAATCATCAATTAGAGCATTACTGGAAGACTTAAAAAATTCCGACGAATTGATTATAAATAAAGCCACGGGTGAACTGTGGAGAATTTGGTTTGAAGAAAAAGGTGTTGCTGGGTTAGAAGCAATTAGACGTTCAGAAAATTGGTTGCAAGCTGGAGAAATTGATCGGGCAGAAGCAGTGTTAAATAAATTAATTGAGGATTTACCAGATTTTGCAGAAGCTTGGAATCGAAGAGCGGTTCTTTATTACACTTTAGGGCAGTACAGAAAGGCAGCAAAAGATTGTGAGATGGTGGTTAAATTTAATCCTTTTCATTTTGGAGCTTGGCATGGTTTGGGATTATGTTATGCAGGATTAGGAGAATATCGAGAAGCTATTTTAGCTTTTCAAAAAGCTTTAGAAATTCAGCCTTATGCTGTTCAAAATCAAAGGTTAATTTTGGAGTGTACGGCGAGGTTGAGCTAGACATATTATAAGCATTCAGCTATTAACACTCAGGTAGCCTCCTGTAGAATAACTGCGTTAACAGCAAATAATGAATAATTTTTTCTAAGGTTAAATAAATGTACTTTAGCAGTAGCTTTTAATTATCTCTCAATTTATCAATTTCTTTTACCTCCTTCTATCTTTAAAGATAATCAAACTGTGATATTTGACCGCTGAATGATTACAAAAATCCTACTATTTCCTCAGTTTTTTTGAGATTAATTTTATCAAAAAAGCTTGATTTAATTCATCAATAGCTATGAAAAGAAATGACCTAGAGTTTTATGACCTAAGTGCTAATCAATGGTGGGATAAAAATTCTCAAATTTATGCTCTTTATTATCTCAATCAACCCAGGTTTCAATTTTTCAATAGATACATCTCTCAATGGCAAGGATTAAAAGTTTTGGATGTTGGTTGTGGAGGTGGTTTTTCATGTGAATTTATGGCAAAAAAGGGAACCATAACTTATGGCATTGACTCTTCGGCAAAATGTATAGAAGCTGCTCAAAGACATAGTTGTGAAAATAGCTTGGATATTAACTATAAAATCGGGGTTGCTGAAAAATTGCCTTATCAAGATAATACTTTTGATGTTGTGATTTGTGTGGATGTTTTGGAACACGTTTCTAATTATCATCAAGTTATCTCAGAAATATATAGAGTGTTGAAACCTGGTGGTATTTTTTTCTATGACACTATAAATAGAAATTTTCAATCTCGATTTGTGATGATTTGGTTGATGGAAAATTTATTACGATTAATTCCTCTAGGGGTTCACGATTGGAATAATTTTATTCAACCAGAGGAGTTAAAAGAGTTGATGCTTTCTTTGGATTTTATTGAGATAGAGATGAAAGGTTTTGACTTGTTTGGAGAAATAGGTTATGTCTTGGGAGAGTTGAATATTTTCAGAAAAAATCTGAAGTTCGATAAGTCGTTACAAGTATTTATTCGGAAGTTCGTGCAAGTCTGGAAGGCAAATATTCTTAACTATCAGCTATATCAAAAAACTGGATATTTTCAAGTTAGTTTAAATGAGGATATGTCAATTATGTATATTGGTAAGGCAAGAAAAAGGGAGGAATGATGAATATTATCTCCTCGGTTTTCGACTACTCAATTTTTCTGGTTTTGTCAGTGAGAGATTTTGTTTGAAACTCTCATTTTTTTTGCCAAAGCTAACTAGAGAGATTTGTCTGAGTCTACATCTATATATATAGATATTTATCGGAGTCGCTCTGAAGAAAAGTTTCTCAATTATGAGGTCTAGGCAGTCAGATTTTTTCTGGTCTGAGTAGGATTTTTGGAAATATTATCTCCTCGGTTTTCGACTATTCAATTTTTCTGGTTTTGTCAGTGAGAGATGTTGGTTGAAACTCTCAATTTTTTGCCAAAGCTAACTAGAGAGAAATGGTATGACTCTACATCTATATATATAGATATTTATCGGAGTCGCTCTGAAGAAAAGTTTCTGAATTATCAGGTGTAGGCAGTCAGATTTTTTCTGGTCTGAGTAGGATTTTTGGAAATATTATCTCCTCGGTTTTCGACTATTCAATTTTTCTGGTTTTGTCAGTGAAAGATTTTGTTTGAAACTCTCAATTTTTTGCCAAAGCTAACTAGAGAGAAATGGTATGACTCTACATCTATATATATAGATATTTATCGGAGTCGCTCTGAAGAAAAGTTTCTGAATTATCAGGTGTAGGCAGTCAG
>NZ_JAAHGT010000374.1 GCF_010672385.1 Okeania sp. SIO2F4 | reverse complement strand
TGAGATTATTGCTGCTGTTTTAGCTGGAGTTGCTGCGGTTATTGGTTCGAGTGGTATTATCTATTTTTGGGCAGGAAATCTAGTCAAAGGATTGTTATTATTTTTGGGTTCGGGAGTAATTTTTGGATTTGGTGTAATTTTGTTTTTTCAAGTTGTTATGGAGTTAGAAAAGTTATCAAAAACATCTTTTGAGAATGCGGATTTAACTAATGCTATTTTTGAGGAGGCAATTATTGAAGATTCTGAATTTTTCAATTTTTTGATTCCGCTAAAAAACAGGTAATGTGGAATAATTCCAGTTCCAAATTAAAGCACAGGTAGCTTGTATTTTCCCAAAAAACAAATGCATATTTAGCACTCAGAAATCTGGCAAATAGTAGAGTTATATTTTTCAAAAAAAATGGTAATTTTAGATTTAAAGCCTAAAATACCATAAGTTGAGGGTTGGCGAAACCAAACACATATAATCGGTTTTAATGGTTTAGTGAAATGTAGTTGAGTCTGGCTTTCCCCTATTTCTTTTGAATTAAATAATGACCTCTTTGCATTAATTGTGCGCCAACAACTATAACTTCAAAAATAGATACTTGTGATAGTTTTCACATTATCAGCAGTAGGATATGACTTAGTTATCAGTTTTTTGTAATTTCCGCTAGTTGCTTCTTTGAACATTTTTTCAATGTTATCCGGATCGTAAAAAGCCATATCTGTAGAAGTCATTCTTTGTATTAGGGGCGAGTTTTTCTCATTTGGATAATATAAACAAGCATATCTACAAGATAGTTGACAAATTAAATTTACCAGTTTAAAAGCAAATTCTAATGATTCTTTTCCATAAGGTTCTGGGTAGTCGTAATTAACTGAAAGTGTACCTAGAGATACAACAAAGTCATATTTAGAATCTTTCCAATTATAAGATAAAGCATCACCACTTATAAAATAATTTCTGTTATCGTTACCTTGTAGTTCGGATGCTTTTTCTGAGAAAGTAGTTAAAATATCTATACCAGTGTACTTTCCTTGAAATCCCTTTTTCTCTCTTAAATATCTAGCTAATGCTCCGTACCCACAGCCAATATCTAATATAGAAATATTTGTAGAACTCCAGTCGATATTAACTAAATTAGTTGCTAATTGGAAGCCTTGATACTGATTTTCATAGCAACCCCATCCTACTTCTTTAGACAGACTTTCTTCTAGGTCAATAGTTTGCTCTATCTTATCTATTCTTCTTGAGTAAAAATCTTTATTAATTCTGCGTAGCTCTTCTTCAAGCATATTATTTTATTAATCTCTTGATTTAAAAGTCATAAAAAAAGAGAGTTGTGACGCACCCTCTTTTTTCACATAATATTTATTAACACAAAGGTATATTCAATTAAAGAACATCCTTTAGAGCACAAATGAAACCATAGCTTGCATTTGAACTTTGTGCTGCACTAATAGCTGCACTTTTACCGCCTGTTAGGTAAGCTACAGCACACTTCATAATGATTGACATACTCACTGGAATAAAGTGTGCAGCACAGTATGCTTTGATAGCTACTATGATAGCTGCACTACCAGCTATTGTGATAGGTTCTGCCATTTTTACTTACTCCTAAATTTTAGCAAGAAAACGTTGAATTCACACTTGAATTCATTTTTCTATTCTATAGAATTACCAGAGTTTTGTAAGGTCATAAAAAGTAAAATTTGGTAGATACTTTTGGCGAGGTTTTATCAGTATAAATTGAATTAAAAAGTAAAATATGGGTGTAAAAAGTTGTAAAAAGGTTAAAAAAGTAGTATGGTAAGTATTATATAATGTATTTAGTAAAAATGGATTTCCAAAAAGTAATTAAATGGGCAGAAGATTTAATGTGGGCTAAAAAGAAAAGACATTTGAATAGTCTGGAACGGGCAATATTAGAACGAGTCTGGAATAATCACAAATATCAAGAAATTGCTGATGAGTATCGCTATAGTAAAGATAGCGTCAAAACAGTAGCAGGCAATTTATGGAAACTGATATCAGAAGAACTAGACGAAAAAGTTAATAAAACAAACTTCCGCGCTGCAATGGAACGATATTATATTTGCAACTCTAATGTTGGTGATTTTGCACAAAGTAAATTTTATGAAAGCAGGATTAGTGTATATAGAGAAAGTTGTCACTCTGACGAAACCCCTAAAAACCGATCGCCAACCACCCCCAACTCCGACAACATTCAACCAGAAAAACGCCACGACCTGACCGACGCACCAAAACTCCGTAATTTCCACAACCGCACCAACGAACTCGCCACCCTGAAACAATGGATACTCGAAGAAAATAACCGCATCGTCACCATAACCGGATTATCGGGTATCGGTAAAACCACCCTCACTAGACAACTGGTTGAAGACATTCAAGACAACTTCTACTGCATCCTCTGGCGAAGTCATCGAAAATTTTCCACCCTCAACGCTCTCAAAACTAACTTAATTGAGTTTTTCTCCCCACCCCCACCACAACAAAATTTATCAATTCCAGATTACTTGCGTTTCTATCGTTGCCTAATTATTCTCGACGACTTCCAAGAAACATTAACTACCGGAGAATTTGTCGGTACTTACATTCCAGAATACAAAAATTACAGTAAGTTAATCCAAGAAATAGCACGTTCTCCTCACAACAGTTGTTTACTCCTCCTCAGTTGGGAAAAACCCACAGAAATAGCTAACTTAGAAACAGAAAACTGTCACTGCCACACCTTACAACTTCAAGGTTTAGGAGAGTCAGCAACAGAATTATCAAAAGTGAAAAATTTAACCGATAAAGATAGATGCTTAGAACTTATTAATCTTTACAGTGGCAACCCTTTATGGTTAAATATTATAGCTTCTACTATCGAAGATTTATTCAATGGTAGTGTCGCTAAATTTTTATCTTATTCCAATCCATTTTTAGGAGATTTAAAACCAATATTACACGAGCATTATCAGCGCTTATCTGAGTCTGAAAAGTTAGTCATGCAGTGGTTAGCTAATCAGGAAATAGGAGGAAATATTTGCAGTCAACCTCCTGAATTTTCTGGAAATAACGATTTTTTAGGAGCAATACAGTCTTTAAGAAAACGGGGGTTAATAAAAAAAATTGTGAGCAAGGAAGGAGCTGTTTTTACTCTTGAACCTGTTATTAAACAATATGTAAAAAATCAATATAACAGTTGAGGACATATTATATCATATCCGGTTGAATAGTTATAATTAAAGTTAGTAGTAGGACTTTAGTTATATCTTGAATTAGGGCTAAAAATCTACTACAAACAGAAAATTTTTTATCACTTATTATCTGGATATCATAATTACTGAATTATTCTCAGTAATGTCATAGCAATGCTCATAATCCTGTAAAATTATTACTAATTAATCATATAGTATTTTATTACTTTTAAGTTTGGCAAATACAACTTTGGTTGACCATTAATTATTGATAACTCAATCTTTGCCAACTCTACTACTTAATTTCCTATTCTTGATAAAATACTATGAATCAACCATTACCTTTAGATTTTGCTCAGCAAGACCTACGACATCGCAATTTTCAAGGTCAAGACCTGACAGGAGCTAATTTTAGTGGTTCTGACTTGAGAGGTTGCAATTTTCAGGATGCTATCCTAATAGGGGCTAATTTTCGAGGTGCGATAATTGGGCAAAGTAGGAGCAAGATTAGGATTTTGATTGTTCGTTGTGCTGGAGCGGCGATCGCTGTTACTCTTGCTAGTGCTTTTGCTAGTTTTATTGTTGGTGAAATGGCTGGGATTGCTGCTTTGATTGCAACTGGATCTGTGGCGGTTGCTATTACTAATGCTGAGAGTGAGATTATTGCTGCTGTTTTAGCTGGAGTTGCTGCGGTTATTGGTTCGAGTGGTATTATCTATTTTTGGGCAGGAAATCTAGTCAAAGGATTGTTATTATTTTTGGGTTCGGGAGTAATTTTTGGAGTTGGTGTAATTTTGTTTTTTCAAGTTGTTATTGAGTTAGAAAAGTTATCAAAAACATCTTTTGAGAATGCAGATTTAACTAATGCTATTTTTGAGGAGGCAATTATTGAAGATTCTGAATTTTTCAATTTTTTGATTCCTCTAAAACACAGGTAATTTTGTATTTATTTTTCATCATATTATTTCTTTGTAAATGTTAGCTTGACAAAATAATCATAGAGATTTATAATCCGGCAAGTCTGGTGTAGTTAACTAGGAGTAAAATTAAGTGAGTAATAGTGAACCGATTAATTATGGTCGTTATTATTGGTATGTTCGGGTAACTAAAAATATAGCCGAAAATGAAGAACAATATGTTCAGGCAGATGAAGCACAGGTAAAAGATGGTGTTTTATTGTTCCTACAGCACACAGATGAAGGAGCAAAAATTAATATGGCTTTTGCTCCGGGAACTTGGTTAACTACTTTTGTAACTTCTTATAACACATAAGCAAAGTTAGATAAATAAATATGTTCATTGTCAAATGTTTTAGCAGTATAAATCAAGAAAAAACTTGATTCATATTGAGTAAATGATGGAAAAAATTCAGACCCTCAATAGATATGAGAAATAACATTCAATCTTAATTAAGCTAATTGAGTCTTTGTTTGTAGCTGTGCTTTAGCGCTAAAAGTTTAACACTAAAAATATCGCTGTTGGTTGTTGATAGAATGTTTGGGTATTATTTTGAGTTTGCCAACGTTGGTTTAATTCCTCTAATAATTTTCCATTTGCTGGAATTAAAACAGTGGGATTAAAGTCATTTTTTTTGTCGATATAATTGTTTACAATATCCTGAGAACCTTGGAATTTTAATTCGAGATTTCTATTGGGATATTTTTGCTCAAATTGAGTTGATAATTGTTGGAGTGGTTCGGCAAGTTCTGTACCACTAACTACTATAATTTTTTGATTTAATCCTGGAATTGGTGCATAAGCTAAAGCTAAAGCTGTACAAGTAATTATTCCAGAAAAAATACGACGATTTTTGAGATATTTATGATTTGTAGTTGTCATGTTCAGATATTCTCGTTCTGTGATATTAAGTAATAAAAATTTGATCGGAGATTGTTGGCAAATGAAATATAAAAAAGCTTTTGTTTGTAGTAGGACTTTAGCCCTAAGATATATATTTAGGGTTTGTGTATGGAAAGTCTTTTTGATAGGGTAGGGAGTAGGGAATAGGGAGTAGGGAGTAGTTAAGAGTTAGGATTTACGGTAGTTGTAGAAGAGGTGGTCATTCATAATTGCTCCTTAGTTTTTCTGTCATAATTACCCGGTTTAGGCTCACTTTTTCCGCTCCATCAACCGAAAAGCTGGTACTTTTTCAGTGCCTAAAATTCTTCAAACCTTTATTGAATAGTGCTTTGATATTTAATCAGCCAGCCCTATTTAGATAAATTTTAACGGCTAGTACCATCTTTCTCTGGAACAGGTGGTTGTTCATTTTTTTGATAATTTTTTTGTTGTTGAATAATAGTTTTTTCAGCTTTATAGCAACTATGATTGAACTTATTATTTGGTATTTCTGCCCCTTGTACCATAGTAATAGTTATTGTTATCAACAATCCAACTGAAAGAGAATCAAGTTTATTATTCATAATTTTCTTCCTGGTACTTATTGATATATCGGAAAAAATATCATTGTTTATGCAAACTTGATTCTTTAAAGCCAGAAAAAATCGGTATTTTCACTATCGATATAATTCAAGACAACAAATATAGAGATAGCCTTGATCAAGTTACTTAGGTACAGTTGTTTTTCTTCTTTTCTCTCTTGGTGCGCGTTCCCTCTCTTGGTCAGCATTCCCTCTCTTGGTCAGCGTTCCCTTGCGCCTTACGCCGACGCGGGATCTGACCGCTTGCGTCTGTCGCCGACGCGGGGTCGCACCGCTATTCCCTGTTTCCCAAATTATATGAAATACAAAAAATTGTGCAAATATACGAATCACCCCACCTCCCTATCACCCCATATCTCTACCTACTCCCTAAATTTAAAGAAACATTTTTATGTTGTCTTGGTAGCTATTTAATTCATCACTTAAACTGCGCAACTCTTGAATTTATTCAGAATTATTCAAGTTGGCAGTTCGCAATTTATTTTCTAGTTATTGCAATAATCCTGCTGAATCTTGCACCATTGTATGGAGACTAAAAATTTTTGCTTGTCGAGTATCTTTGCCAGCTTTTACTAACTGAATATTTCTTTCTAAACTAGCAGCTAATTGTTGTAAATGCTGTTGAGAAATACCAGAACTTTACTTTTGCTTGTTCTTAACTTCTAATAATTGTCTTTGCAAATCATCCACAGATTCTGATAGGAAGTTTGAGTATTAGCAGTATTTGCCTGAATTACAGAAGACTCATAAACAGAAGCGATCGATGCCCAAAACGGACGATTTTTCACCATATCCTCAGCTAAGGAACTGCTGGAAACGCCGTAGCGAGTGACTTTACTTTGAATTTTTTGAATTTGGGGTTGATATTGTTACAGGTCCGCAACGGTGAGTTGTTCGGGGCGTTTATTGGCAAAGGAGGCAAATTGCGCGACCAAAGTTTGCAAACCCGAATTGGAACGAGTCGGAGCAGTATGAACATAATGTATTGGCAGTTGGGGACTACTTGAGTCTAGGTCTCGGTGAGTTTGAGCATTGATGAGTGCTTGGTATATATTTGATTGTTTCTGTAACCCAGGTGCGACCTCTTTTGATGCCATAAATACCATCGGACTATTTGCTAACAAAGGTGCATCAGTAATTTGAGGAATATAATTTTGTCCGGGATAGAGTTGATTAATTTTGTATAAGAGTTGGGAATGATAAATTTCGCCATCTACGGAAATTAGGGTGGGAAATTCTGGGGAGTCTGGTTGAATAGCTCCACTTTTGAGTTTTTTGGAAAGGGAAACTATTTCTGTCACCACATCCCCACTACCTTTTGATTCACATTTCAAGGAAAAAGGTTTACCATTATCGAGTTTGGGTTTTTGTTGACTGAGTTGGGTGGCAGTTTGGTTAAAGAATTTTTCTAAAGCACTACCAACTAAAAATTTGACTTCAACTCCTGAAGAATTTGCGGAATTATTGACTTGAGCGCAAGCTCGGAGAAATAGAAGTCCTAAAGTAGGAATTAGATTTTTTTTGCCAGTTAATTTTCATTTTTATTCGGTTGTAATCTAACTTTGTTCTACTTATTAATCAGCCATTTCTCCCTTTTTTATGCAAAAAAATAGGCATCCCACGGAATGCCTTATGAATAATCAGCTTTGTTCTATATTTATTAATCAGCTATGGTTTCAAAAATTATGCAAACAAGCAGATTCAAGATTACAGAACTTTTCAGATTGATGAGTTCAAGTTAAAACCAAAACCCAGTAGGGATGTTCCATGGAACGTCTCTACAGTGTTCTTTTAACTTTTAACTTGATTTAGAGCACTTTTGAGAATGGTGAGGTACAGTTGAAGACTATAATTTCTGTTCCTATTTATTAAAGTGATAAAACTTTCTACCTCACTAATATTATGTCCGGTTCAATAGTTATAATTAAAGCTCGTAGTAAAGCTCTAGCCCCAAGTATAGATAGGGCTAGAGGTTTACTACAAACCATATACTTTTTTATCACTAATCATCCGGACATGATATAACTCCAAAACTGCTGTAATTCTTGCTTTTAACTTTTGACTTTTAACTTTTGACTTGATTTAATTCTTAGTCAATTACCCAATAACCATTTTGTCGCCAATATTGTTCTGTTAAAGCCATTTCTAAGTCATCTTGTTGAATCCAACCTTTAAACATTAGTAATTCTCCAAGTTTTTGATGACATGAAGCTTGGATATCTATCGCTTGGTCTAATTGAGCTTGAGAAATTAATTGTCTGCGGATGAGAATTTCACCTATTTTCATCATGGTATTTCACCTGTTTAAAATTGATGTGGTTCTGTATCGGCACCCTAATGATTGACTCTATTTACCATTATATATCTGGATTAATACTTAATAATCAGCTAGTTTCTGGAGATTTATGCAAAATTTAATATCCCCAGGAATAAAAGTAAGGAACTCAAGTCTCCTACTGTATTCTTCATCAATCAAGTATGGCAAGTTTACAGATACTGTTCGTACCATTTACAAAAATTAACATTATTGATTTTAGAGATATTCGACCCGTTGACATGAAGCGCTAATGACTTCTATCTGTCGTAAAGTTACTAAACTAAAAAGCAACGACATTTCTACCAAGGGAAAAGCGAATAAAAAGGCAAAACCATCCAGTTATTTTCCAGTCTGCTTAACTATTTCAATATATTTTTCCTGTGATACTTTAATTGGGCAACCATATATCTAAAAGACCTCTCCGGAAAAGAGGGAGTAGGTCAAAAGGAGCAGGGAGTAGGGGGAAAGAATTGATAATTTTTGGGCATGGGATTGATTTGATTTTTGATGATCGGAGATATCTAAAGATAGAAAAGGTTCCCAAATGAATATTTACTAATTTATCAGCCAGACAGGAGAGTTTTATGAAAACTTCTAGCAATTAAATTTATAAGGTATAGATAATCGTCAGGGAAGTTAGGACATTCTCAAACTCTCAAATATAGGAATTTAACTTCGCGCCTTCTAACTTCTAAACTTTTGAGTTTTGAATTTTAACGAATGGGACA
>NZ_JAAHGT010000373.1 GCF_010672385.1 Okeania sp. SIO2F4 | reverse complement strand
TTGATTGGAGGCAAGCGAGGAGACCTCGCCATCCCATCCTTCGGAATGCTCCGCAAACAACCGCTGTCTTGGTCGATTGGATATGCCGAGGAGACCTCGGCATCCCTCGACCGCTTTTTTCTCCACGGCGAGTGAGAGGCTTTAAACCTTTATTTTTCGGTAAAGGTTTGTCAGGTTATGAAGTGAAAAAACTCATAGCTGGCCTTAAGTCTGTTTAAATCTAGGTGTTGCTTTTAACAATTTCTTTGAGAAACTAGCTCAATACCCCAGGTTTAAAGCAAAGCAAAGTAGGCAATCTATTCAATACCCTCAAAATGTTACTGCTTTTAAAAACAGCTTAAAACTTCCAAAAATAGGAGAAGTTAAGGCTATTATTCATAGACCTATTGAGGGTAAAATCAAAACCGTTACTGTATCTATAGCGCTACTTGAATCGGGAATAGGGAATAGGTATGGAGGGAATAGTAAACGGTTAAAAGGTTTCAGGGTTTAGAAATGTCAAGAGCCTTAATGCGTAGTGCTATAAAAACTGCTGCAATCAACATTTTGCTTCTGTATTGTTTGAGGATGGGAAAGAAAAACCAGAGTTAACCACATAAGGTAAAGCGGTGGGTGTTGATGTAGGATTGACTCCTAACATTGCTATTACCAATGATATAGAATCCGGTTATATGATATATGTTTATAATTCTATCCCAACTCTCCATACTCCCCAAACTCCCCACACTCCCCACCCCCAACTATATAATTAAGTATTCAACCGGATTTCATATGACGGCTCTAAATACGATAACCCAAAATTCTTAAAACTTGCATGAACGGAATTTAAAACGGAAGCAACAGCAATTATCCAGAAAGCAAAAAGGCTCTAACAACCGCAATAAAGCCAGAAAAAAAGTTGTTAGAGTCCATTTTAAGATAACTAACTGTCGTAAAGATTTTTTAGACAAGCTATCGCATAGGATAGTTGACGAAAACCAAGTCATAGTAACTGAAAATCTTAACGTCAAAGGAATGATGCAAAACCATTGTCTGGCTAAAGCAATAGGAGAAGTTGGATGGGGAATGTTTACTCCTCATGCTTAAGTAGGGCGGTCGCGATTAAATATCAAAGCACTGATAGATATTAGTAAGTGCCTTTTTTGGTCTAAAAAAGTGCGCCTGTTTCGGTCCAAAAAGCTCATGCATGCTAGTATTTTGGGATGATTATGGCAGAAAAATCACTCTTACAATTTTTACGACTACCTCCTAATCAAATTTCCATTTCTCCTGTCTCCAGTCTCGAGTCTCCTACCCGAACCCATGCATACTTTCCATAAGCAAACCCTAAGTATAAAGCATAAAATGAAGGCAAGGTTTATCAAGAAGTAGACAGGTTCTTTCCCAGTTCCAAGACTTGTCATGTTTGCTTAAATATCGTAGAGGACGAAAGAAATTTACGGTGAGGCATTCTGTTGGGTAGGAAACCTGTGCTGTATGCGATAGCATCAGCGTCGGGACAGTTCACCTATAATTGCTGTCCAGATGCTAAACTACTCAGAGAATTATCAGTAACACGACATATACGCCACTCATCTAAAATTGACGCACCAATATGTTGATAAAATTCGATCGCCGGTTCATTCCAATCTAAAACACTCCACTCCAAACGCCCACAGTTTCGGGATACTGCCAACTCTGCTACATAACTTACCAGTCGTTTCCCTATACCCCGCCCCCTATACTCAGGTAACACAAATAAATCTTCTATATAAATTCCGGGTTGGGTCAGAAAAGTTGAATAGTTATGAAAGAATAAAGAAAAACCAACAGGTTGGCCTGTTAATTCGGCAATAATAGCTTCAGCAATAGGACGATAATTAGACCCATCGCTACCAGGTTCACCAAATAAATGAGCTTCTAAGGAAGCAAGATTACCTGTAACAGCATGAGATAATTTTTCATACTCAGCCAGGGCTTTAATTAACTCAAACAGCACAGGTATATCTGCTCGTGTCGCAGCACGCAGCTTTAGTTCATTCAGGGACATAATTTAACTACTATTATCTTAAAATTTGATCAAAAACGATTTAACCATCCTTTTAAACGTTCAGCCACTTGGGGACGACGTAACTTTCGCATTGCTTTAGCTTGAATTTGTCGTACTCGTTCCCGGGAAAGATTAATCATCCGACTAACTTCATCTAAAGTATGAGGTTCTCCTGTGATTAGACCATACCGAAGAGTAATAACATCTTGTTCGCGATCGCTTAACACATGATTTAATACCTCTAAGATATCCTGGCGCATCATCATATCATTCATCTGAGCTTCAGGAGTACTATTTTCATTATCTTCTAAGAAGTCTAACAATTCAGTATTTTCGTCAGTACCCAAACGATGATTGAGAGAGAGAGTTTTCCGACGAATTTGCTGGAGGTTACGCAGTTGTTGGAGAGAAATTTCTAGCTCTTGAGCAATTTCTGTGTCACTAGGAAGACGATTTAAACTGCGTCTTAGGTCGCGGTAAACTCGTTTAAGTTTGTTAATCTGTTCAACTACATGAACTGGTAGACGAATAGTACGCCCTTGATTAGCAATAGTGCGTGTTATTCCTTGACGAATCCACCAATAGGCGTAAGTAGAAAATTTATAACCCTTCTCTGGGTCAAATTTTTCTGTGGCACGATTTAGTCCTAATGCTCCTTCTTGAATCAAGTCTAGAAAAGGTACTCCTCGATTTAGATAACGCTTGGCAATAGAAACTACTAGACGGAGGTTGGAGCTAATCATTCGACGTTTGGCAGCCCGACACTGATGTAGGCGATGCTCTAGTTGTACTTCTGTCAAACCTGCAGCTGCTGCTACTTCACCTTTTGTAGGCAGTCGCCCTAAGTCATTTGCTAGTTTCTCTGGCAGTTGTTCAAATATGACTAATTCTTGGATTTGCCTGGCTAATTCTATTTCTTCTTTTTGACTCAGAAGAGGATAACGAGACATTTGCTTAAATAATGATCCCACTGCATCATCTATATCTTGTTGATTTTCTGGTACTGGGATAGTTACAGCCGATATATTCATACTGGAATTCTCCTGATTTTGACCTTCTTCATGTAGGGATTCGGCAATCATCAAACTCATTTGTTGCATTTGATCTGCCATCTCTGATTCATTAGCGGGGTCTGGTAATTGGATTTGATGCTTACCTGAATTCTCTGCAAGTAGAATTTTCATAGTTTTTTTTTCTATTATATAGTTTGTCAACTGTAAATGGTTGATGAGCTACAATGCCAGTGTGATTTTATACCAGAATTCCTCAATTATTACTTAACAATTTAACTTAATATCAATAAAACACCTGGTTAAAGACTTAATGTTACCATATTTTACAATTTATGTCAATAAATAACTAATAACGATCGCAATCTTGAATTACATTTGATTCCCTGAAGATTTATCTGCGAACATTTACATAACTATATAATTACTTAATAATTAATTAACATTTAGTTATTTGTTAAAATATAAATAACAGTATCTATTTCAAAGCTTTAATCCCTAATTAGCTGTATTAATCAATACAAATTATATAGTTTCTTTCTAAAGTTTTTTCTTTATTGAATATAATTAAAAGAACTATAATTCTGGAAAATTGTAACAAAGTTAACCGCTTTATGCTTCTATTGATGCTGTATAAATTACAGTAAACTTTGGAAATAGAAGTGGATATGAATACAATTATATTATAACATGATTATAAATACCTATATTTTACCTCTGAGATCAATTTTTCATCAAGCGGATTGAGAGAAGGGAGAATCGTTTGTGCAATTAATTCTCACAGGCGTGAATTTTTTTGTAGTCCTAAATATGTCAGGATATTGGTTGGTAAATTATCCCAAATTCAAAAAAGGTTGTGACAGTAAAAAAGGGAGTAGGCAATAGGAAATAGGGAATAGGGAAAAACCTTGCTCTTTATTGAATTTTCCTATATACCCAAATCCTGGTCTTCCCCAACTACAAAAAAAAGTTAATGTAGCATTATTTTTTGAAACTGGTATTACTTTTATTGTCCGCAGATGACCTGCATTCATCACTACTTTTTTTTTAGGGGGAAACCAGCAAAAGCTAAAAATATTGAGAGCATAAACATGAAGGTTGTGTCATATCAAATCCGGTAGCATCCTTATTATTCAAGTCTTAAGGAATAAGATTTGGTGTTGTAGGAGCTTTCAAGCTGTTTTTCCCTACTGTAAGGTATGACAATAACAGGAATGATATCGCGACAGCAGATTTGAGATCATTACCCTGGGAATAGCTTAATACTCTTTTTGCATTCCCTAGAGTTGGAGTTGCCACTAGCTCATAAGAGGTAAGCATTTCCTGCGGAATAATGCGCAAACAGCCGTCATCCTTTAGGTTGCCTCCTGGGTCGCGGGTTGCGAACTTCAGCACTTATTATAATTACGCTCGTCTTTTCTTGAAATCAGAAATTATTATTAGACATAGGCGTGAAAATCAAAAATAAAATTAATTCTTATCCATAAATTATCAATTATTTCTCCCTGTTCCCTGTTCCCTCTTTTCTGGAGATGTCTATTGATATATTTCAGATAATTTTTAGCATAAATAAGTAACTCTTCAGTTAATACCAAGCGTGATAAATTTTTGCTACAAATATTTGGACTGTTTCTAGTAGTCAATAGTCAATAGTCAGTAGTCAGTAGAAGCCGTTTTTATTATCATTTTTTTCTATGAAACAATCTATTATAGTAAATTTGCATCTGACTTAAACTACTTTAGTTGACTAAAATATTCGTAACATTCTTCAGTTAATACCAAGCGTGATAAATTTTTGCTACAAATATTTGGACTGTTTCTAGTAGTCAATAGTCAATAGTCAGTAGTCAGTAGAAGCCGTTTTTATTATCATTTTTTTCTATGAAGCAATCTATTATAGTAAATTTGCATCTGACTTAAACTACTTTGGTTGACTAAAATATTCGTAACATTCTTTTTTCACGCTTGGTATAATATAAGTTTTCTTGAACAAATCCTTAGTTAATTCATAAAAAAACTGAGAACTGATTGCTAATAGCTTAATGCTTACCATAAGAGTACAAAACGCAGCTATTTTTTCCCGGAACTGCCAATTAATTAAATTCCTATTCACTATATATCAGGTCTTTGCATAAGTTTTGATTAATTAATTTTAACGTTGAAGAAATACAATAAAATTTTGCACCAACTTAATAGACGATAATGCTATAAAAAAAAATCAACTTTTTCCCAAGTTTATCAAGTAATTTCCCTTTTAAATTAACTGATTTTATGACCAGGTAATAAATTTTGCTTTTAAAGTATCTATTCATAATGGCTATGCCAATCAGAAATCATATTTACTCATTTGACTATTCCTTAAAAGTCTAGAAGTGAATTCCCTTAAAATTGGTATATTTTATATGATTTGAGATTAATCATGCCCATTAGTGTGAGACACATCAGCTTGAAAAAAGTCTTTAAGATTCACCTAAAAAACAATCTTTAAGTGCTAAAATAAACTGATACTTGACTTTAAAATAGGAACGACTAAACTAAATGTTAGATTGGATTTCTGCTAATTTTTCTGATTTATTAAAAAATATAGATGCTATCATTTTTTATAGTATAGGAGGCGATCGAGGCATACCACTTATTGTACTTTGGCTAATTAGTGGTGGTCTCTTTTTTACTGTCCGAATGCAGTTTATTAATCTTCGAGCCTTTAAACACGCTATAGATATTATTTTGGGTAAATATGACGACCCCAATGACGAAGGTGAAGTTTCCCATTTTCAAGCTGTCGCTACTGCCCTATCTGGAACCGTAGGGCTAGGAAATATTGCCGGAGTTGCTATTGCTATTAGTTTAGGGGGACCAGGTGCAGCTTTTTGGATGACGATCGCAGGTTTCTTAGGGATGAGTACCAAGTTTATTGAGTGTACCTTAGCTCAAAAATATCGCATTTTTAACCCAGATGGTACGGTTGCTGGAGGACCGATGTATTACCTGTCAATAGGTTTAGCTGATTTAGGGCAAAAAAAATTAGGTCAAGTTTTAGCAGGAATGTTCGCATTTTTCAATATTTTGGCGGTACTGGGTAGTTCGAGTATATTTCAGTCTAACCAGTCTCAAGTAGTTGTTGCTAATGTCCTACCATTTGTTGCCGAAAGAACCTGGATCTATGGACTGGTTCTAGTATTAATAGTAGGATTAGTGATTATTGGAGGTATCCAACGTATTGCTGGAGTGGCTGCTGCTATCGTACCTGCAATGTGTGGCGTATACTTTTTCGCTGCTCTGTGGGTGATTTTGGCTAACTTGACGGCTATTCCTAATGCTCTAATCAGCATTATTCATGGTGCTTTTGTTCCCCAAGCTATGGCAGGTGGTTTCGTTGGGGCGCTAGTCCAGGGGTTCCGACGTGCTGCTTTTTCTAATGAAGCGGGGTTGGGTTTGGCAGCGATCGCTCATGCTACAGCGAAGACGGATGAACCTATTCGGGAAGGTATTGTAGCATTACTAGAACCATTTATTGATACTATAGTCATCTGTAATATGACTGCTTTAGTAGTTATTATTACTGGGGTTTATAATAATCCAGAATTTGCAAATCTTGGTGGTTCGGAATTGACTTTAGCTGCTTTTACTTCTGTTATTAGTTGGTTTCCTGCTGTTTTGACAGTTTGTATATTTTTGTTTGCCTTGTCTACCATGATTTCTAGTAGTTACTATGGTCAAGTTTGCTGGCAATATTTATTTGGAGATCGGAGTGTGATTATATATAAAGTCTTGTTCTTAGTAGGTGTCTTTGTGGGTACAGTTACTAATCCAGAAGCAGTAATTCAATTTGCTGACGCCCTGAAAATAACTCTTGCTTTTCCTAGTTTGCTCGGTACTTATTTCCTCTGTGGTAAAGTCGCCACAGACCTAGAAAATTATATGAAACGTTTACAAACGGGAGAAATGATTTCAGCAAATTAATCCTTTCGATAGGATTTAGATTTAATGTCAAATCTGGTAGCATCAGTATAAAAAAGTTGCTTCTCCCTATTATTTCTGTATTTCTTCTCTCTTCCCAATGTTGATGACGAGCTAATCGTTTTTTTGCTTGTTTGTAGGCTTTGACGTTGGCAAATTTTGTTCGATCAGAACAGGTCGCTAAAGTATTAATACTTATATTTATACCCATAGTATCTCGTTGTTTTGGATAATGGTCTATTTCCAATATTAAGTGTCATTAATTAGCCATAATAAATTAGTCATCTTTAAATCGCTTCTGCTGTGATTCTAGAAATAATATGAAATACGTTAATGTTTGCTACCAAAGATTGATGGGGAGATTGGTAAGCAGCACAATTTTTTGTATTTCGTATAAATTTCTAGGTTGATGAAAAAGCTGCAAAACGTCAGACAATCATGAATCACCAAGGATTGAAATCCCTAGGCTTTTAGTTTAAGTCATCTTAAAGATGACTCTCGACAAAACTATAGCGATCGCTACACTTATACTTAGTCAACTGACAAACCTTTATCTCAATAGACATAGGCGTGAAAAAGATATAGACTTTTTGCACATAGTAGGAAACAGGAAATAGGGAACAGGTAAGATATTTTTAGGAAAAAGGTACGGAAAATGATGAGTGTGACGAACTTTTACAACTCTAGCTTATGCTAAATAAAGGGCAAGTTTATTTTCTGGAGATATCTAATACAGTCATTAAAATTTTAGGTTATCAAGTACCTGTGGATAAGCAGAGTCTAGACTGTTTTTTCTCTGCTTTTAATATTGTACTGGAACGCGGAGATTATACTCAACCAAATAATACTATTCCGGCTACTTCAATACCGCCTCCAGATAATCGGCAACGGCGATCCATTAACAATTGATTCTATCTATTATATAAACCGTTTTCTGAAGATAAATAATAATATTTATCTTGAATAACGTTGTGACAAATAAATTCTCAAACCTCATAGTTTGATTCAAATTAAAGCTCCTAATTTGATGGATAAAACTTCTTTAATGAAAATAATTTTAGACCGAGCAGATCGATAAATTAATAGTCGAATAGTACGATTATTTTTTTTATAAGCAGCACAAGAAGATTTAAACAATCTTGATTGTTTTTTGCACTGTTAAAGAAAATATTCCTTATGTCAATCCCGATGCAACAGCCACAAGGTAATCAATTGCGCAGTTCCGACCATAGGAGGCTAACTGAATTGCGCAGTTCCGACCCAGGAGGCTAACTGATAACTGAAATTACAAAGATTGTTATAACAATTGCGACGAATAAACGAATTAACTCTTACTTATAAGAATATAGTTAATCGGGATGACTGGATATAAATTGAAGAAATGGAAGCCCATAATTTGTATCGCTTAGGATGAGTGCAGCGTCAAGAAGGAAAAGTTAAACCTAGCAGTAACTTATATCGTCAATATTTTCAGAGAATTATATCTCACAATGAATCATGAATAATTAAGTCCCGTAATTGCCATTTGGATAGTACAAATTTAAAAATATCTCTAATATTTACTAACCAAATAAATAAAGTTTCAAGCCTCCCTTATTAAGTATTCAAGCAAAATTAATTGTATATTTGGTATTTAAGTTAAGTAGCCAGAGCAAGTTATTTTAACTATATAGCAATCCGCGCATTGGTTATGATAATTTTTATAATAGTTAATTTGAGCTGAAAACC
>NZ_JAAHGT010000372.1 GCF_010672385.1 Okeania sp. SIO2F4 | reverse complement strand
GACAAACCTTTGTTTCCTAGTAGAATTTGTATTTTGTACAAATCTTCATATAGGATAGATTTATTATCATCAAATAATGCAAAGTCATCCATAAATCTTAAATAGCTTTCGGAGCGTAAACCACCATTATCATCTATGTCTTGTAAATAAAAATTTCCAATCATTTTACATGGATATATACCTTGAGGCAAACAATCAATAGAACGACCTGTGTTAATCTCTCTTAGGAACTTACCAAAAATTTGTGAATCATCATCATTTTCACTAAATTTCATAAACCAATTGTGAAGATCGTGATGATAAATGCTGTTGAAATAATTTGCAATATCCAGTTCCATTGAATATTGAAATTTATCTCTACAATTGTAATAATTTTCCTTGAATTCCTTATATGATTCTCTCCCTGGAACTGGATTATCATTCAAGAAAATATATCCATAAGTATATCTATTATTATTTTTTAATAGTTGGAATTTATCCTTATATTTGTACGCAATATAATAAATATACCACTCGGCAACAGGGTCTAATTTCAAGGTTCTTCTGACTGCTCGATTAGGTTTATCTGAATAAACCCGAGTCTGTGGATTAAAGTTTTCATTTTTTTTATCAGAGTATATTTTATTAATCAACTCTGAAAGATGTGATTGAGCATACTTAGCTATATACTCACTCAAGTTTAATGGAAATAATGTTCTCTTCAAATCATCTAAAATAAAGTCAGATACTGGATTATTCATATTGGTTAAAATTAGACTAGAATATGCTGTCATTTTAAATTGAGATGTCTATTCATACACTAGCAGATTATTACAATGTTATTTTAACAAGTGTTTTGTATCATCCGCCACTATTTCAGCCATAATATCCTATTTCCTGAGTCATTATACCAAATTTACCAGTAGGGAGATTCCAGAGAACATCCCTACATTCCCCCTCTCTCTAATTATTCGCTACAGTTTCCATCAAAATTTTATGGGAACCAAGTTCAGGAGAATTATCAGTAGGACGACGCTGAATATACTGACCGTCTGATTGTAAATCCCAAGCTTGGCGATTGTCAGATAACAGAATACCCAGAATCTCTTGTAACTCTTTCGTGAGGTCAGGATCTTCCACAGGTGTAATAGCTTCTACCCGACGGTTAAGATTACGAGGCATCCAGTCAGCAGAACCAATATACAACTCCTCCTTACCTTTATTATGGAAGTAGAAAATGCGAGAGTGTTCTAAATAACGCCCGATAATACTCACCACCTTAATATTTTCACTCATATCCTTCAAACCAGGACGCAGACAACAAATACCACGGACAATCAAATCAATTTTTACCCCTGCTTGAGATGCTGCATACAAATTAGCAATGATTTCAGGGTCTACCAAAGAGTTCATCTTCGCAACAATACGACCTGTATCTCCATCTTTGCAATTCTCAATTTCCCGACGAATCAGTTTGATAAAGCGATCGCGCATATTCACAGGTGCCACCAACAACTTCCGGTAAGACTGTTGCCGAGAATATCCCGTCAAGAAATTAAACAAATCTGCTAAATCTGCTCCTAATTCTGGGCGACAACTCAACAAACCAAGATCGGTATAAAGTTTAGCCGTCTTAGGATTATAGTTACCAGTGCCAATATGAACATAACGACGGATATGACCTTCCTCCTGACGCACCACCATCACAACTTTTGTATGAGTCTTCAGACCTGCTAAACCATAAACTACATGAACCCCAGATCGTTCTAACTTCCGCGCCCATTGAATATTATTTTCTTCATCAAATCTTGCCTTCAATTCCACCAGTGCTGCTACTTGTTTACCATTTTCTGCCCCAGCAATCAAAGCATTGACAATAGGTGAATCTCCAGAAGTGCGGTAGAGAGTCATCTTAATCGCCAATACATTAGGGTCGTGTGCTGCTTGGGTAATAAAACCTTGTACCGTACTTGCAAAAGAGTGATATGGGTGATGCACCAATAAATCTTTCTGGCGAATTACTTCAAAAAAGTCAATTCCATTCTTCTCATTAAGGTTACCAGTTGTTATATCATCACTATAATTTCGCAACCGTGGTGGCATAATAGATCCCCAACTTGGATCTTTAAGGTTGGGCAACGGCAACCCTAGGAATGACATTAAATCTTTGAGATCGAGTAATCCATTTACTGTGTAGACATCTTTTTCCGACAACTCCAACTTTTCCATTAATATCTTTTTTAATTTACTTGGCATTGTTGGATTAATTTCCATTCTGACTACCGTACCACCTATACGCCGTTTTCGGAGTTCTTTTTCAATCACTAACAGCAAGTCATCACCTTCATCTTCTTGCACTGCTAAGTCAGCATCACGAGTAATCCGAAATAGGTGATACTCCTGAATATCCATACCAGGAAACAGAGAACCCAAATTGTGAGCAATGACTTGTTCGAGAGGAACTCCCATCCAATTTACAGTTTTAGCGTTTTCTTTTATTTGTAATTGTTCTGGTAAGGGCAAAAACCGAGGTAATATTTTGGCAACTTTAATTCTGGCTAATAAATCTTCTTGAGTATCTGGATTTTTCAGCATTACTGCTAAGTTAAAACTAAGATTAGATAAATAAGGAAAAGGATGGCTTGCATCAATAGCTAGAGGTGTGAGTACGGGAAATATGTGTTCTTCAAAATAGTTTTGTAAATATGTTTTTTGCTCTTTATTTAGGTCTATATAATTTAGGATATAAATGCCATTTTTTGCTAATTCTGGTCGTAAGGTTTCTTCAAAGAATTGGTGTTGTAAAGAAACCATTGGTAAGAGTCTTTGATTAATCCCATCTAGTTGTTCTTGGGGAGTACAACCGTCAGGAGTTAACTTATGTACTTCAGCTTCTATTTGTTTTTTCAGAATTGCTACCCTAACCATAAAATATTCATCTAAGTTAGAACTAAAAATTCCTAAAAATTTTAAACGTTCTAATAGGGGAGTACGGGGGTCTAAACCTTCAGATAAAACCCTACGGTTAAACTCTAACCAACTAAATTCTCTGTTAAAGTAGTATTGTGGGTCACTGAGTTTTTTTTCTACAGGAGTTTCTGTTGCATTTTTTTTGTTTTTGGACATAGTTAATTAGAGTATCTATTGATATTGGTTTAAATTTACATTGATTGTAAGGTAGTCTTGATAAGTTGTAAAGTCTACTTTTTTCAAGAATTAACAGTGTAATTAGAACCTTTGATGAATCTAGTTAAAGTGCTGCCAAGGTTGCAAGCGATCGCCAGATTAAATAGACCTCTTCATAAAAGAGGGAGTAAGGAGTAGTAGGGACGTTGTATGGAACGTCCGTACAGATTAGTAGGAAATAATTGATGGTTTCTGTACAATAATTGATTTGATTTTTTATTATTGGAGATGTCTAATAGTGTAAATAGTGTGGTCAATTTTCAACCTAGTTAAAATATTTATCTAGACAAGTTATGCTTTGGTAAATAAATGTTTAAATAATGGTAATGAATGTTAAATATATTTGACTTTCACCGCACACAAATATCAAGAATAATTTATGTTTGTATTTCGATCGCAATAGTGCTGTGATGTAAGCATTTCCTACGGAATGGGGAGCTGACAACCGTCAGCATTCCTGATTCAGCATTCAGCTTCATTTTTTACTTGCTCACGATCTGAATCAAATATTTATGGTATGTTCCTGCTCAACCCGACTTCTAAACCTTGAAACTGCAATAAATCAAATAACCTGATACTTTTCATTGCGAGGGGAGCGGAGAGAGTAATTATTTTGCTTGACTCAATCATTACAGTCAAGAATATATGAAGATTCAGTAAACATTCACTGTAACATTAGATGATTATATATATAGTATTTGAAAATTTGATGTTTTTTGGTGTGAAACGGGTCATAGCAATTACCATATATTAATGCTATACTTGACGGTACTGCAATTATTAAGTAATAAAAAAAGGCCGAACTACCTTTTTAATAATTGTTAGCCAGTGGCGTATTAATTATTTTATGTTTACTACTCCCGTGCAATCGGAAAATGTAGATAAGTTTTTGAGAAATGGTATTACTTACTTATTACTAATACCACTACGGAAAAAAAGAATGCTACAAAACTCTATTTATACGCAACAGGAAGCAGGCAACAGACAACAGACAACAGAGATTTGTAGGAAACACTTATCAAACAGCTATAAACAGCTATAAGGTGTGTAAATATACGGATATGTCATAGATATAGTGAAAATATACATTAAGAAAAGAAAGGATAATATAAAATGACTCCCAATAAATCAAAATCAGAATCTGTAGTTCCAGTTCTCGGTATCGCAGCCTTGACATTTATTGCTACAGCAGTTTACGTTGGATTCGGAGTAGCTAGTATAGTTGATAGAAGTCTTGCTGTTTTGGATGTAGCTCCTGAAAATGCAAGAGTAGAGCAAGCAGGAGAAAAATTGTCTGTTTGGAATGATTCTGATAATTAGTTATCAAAAATAGTTATAAAAAAATATTTGTTTGTAGTTGTGCTTTAGCACCCCAAATATTCCTACAGTGCTTTAGCGCAACTTAATTCTGAGAATAAAAGTGATTAAAATACTTTACAGGATATGTCCCTGTCATTTCAGTTATCAGTTATCAGTTATCAGTTTTTAGCTATCAGTTTTCTCCTTATCGATCGGAATCATCTTGTAGATTTGAATCAATTTCATTCTCTGAGCTATTAGAATTAGTGTTAATATTGGCTTCAACTTCATCATTATAGAATCGATAAAAAAGAGGCTCATCCTTAAAATTATGTTCGTCGAAAACATGGTGAATTATCCCCTGTTGTAACATTAACTCACCCATCAGAATCGCTTCTTCCCTGGTAGCTCGTTCATTAATCATTAACCACTCTACTGCTTCCGACCCTAAAAATACTTTTTTGAAAAGCTTAAACTGAAATCGTCGATCTTTGATAGAAACTCCATTCTCTCCACGCATCGCACTAGATATTGCTTCCCAGTCATACTCTTGTTTGATAGGAGGAGGTTCAATAGATGGAATTTCTTGAGGTAGAAGTCGATATTCTATAGGAGTTTGCGATCGCATCCAAGCATAGATTTCTGGATCGAGGTCTTTGAGATGTAGGTCTTGTTGGGGGCGAGCAACTTCTACTCCATACTTTCGCAAGTATCTTTCTATCTGGTTATATAGGTGGGTTTTTACCTTTGGTTGCTTAAGAGGATCGCGGATAAATGCCACCACCCGAAACTGTAACCCATCCTCTGTATATTCCCGAAATTTTACCTTGGGGGGAGGATGGCGGAGAATATCTGGATGTTCTACTTGAGCAGCAGCAAGTAGAACCTTGTAGACAAAATCAATATCTGTACCATATGGAATTTTCACATAAGCTTTTACCCTAGTTATACCGCTACGGTTCCAGTTGAGAACCTCTCCTTCAATAAAGCGAGAATTGGGAATAGTAATAATATACCGTTCGATATTAGAAATGTCAGTAGTTCTAGCACCGATGCGTTGAACTAAACCTTGAAAATCTCCTACTTGAACCAACTCTCCAACTTTGATTGGACGGACGACAATTAAAATTAACCCACAGATAAAGTCTTTAACAATATTTTGTAATCCAAAACCAATACCTATTCCCAGCGCCCCAAGCAGAATAGCCAGAGATTGAAAGTCTACCCCTCCAGCATTAAGAATTAGCAGCACCCCTAGAGATAGCAGTCCGTATTCGACAAAAAAAACAATTGTACCTTGGTGACTAGGTTCTGCTTCTGTGAGGGGAAGCAAGCGAGATTTGAGAATACTCACAAACCAACCTACTCCTATCCAAAGTGCAGCGATAGTTAGAGCGATCGCTAATATTCGGTTGAGAGAAATACTTTCTTCTCCCAATTTAAACATTCTGGCATTAAATGTACTGTCTAGAAGTTGAAAAATCTCATAAAACCAACTTCTAGTTATGGGAAATAATTGAACTCCATAATTGATAAATGTTGCCCATACTCCCACTTGGAATAATACCAAAACTAATAATTGTAAAGAGTGCCAGCGTCTCTGAGGATTTTTTATCTTCAGGCGTAGAATGTAACGAAATAGTAATACGAGTCCCCCTTGAAGCAACAGGGTAGTCATAAAGGCAATTGTCAGCTTTTTGACTGCCCAACGGGTATAAGCTGGTGTGCGTTCCCGCCAACTTCGATCCAAACCCTGCTGGAGTTGTTCCTGCCACATTTGCGCCTGCATCCCTGAGTACATGGAGTCGAGGGTATCCTCTGCCACCTGCACCAAGGGGCGACTATCAACTTTCAATACCAGATTTTGATTAGAGCGAACTACTTTGACCTCTGGAGGTTTTCCCCGTCCAATACTATCAGCTAAGGCTGACTCTAGGGTTGATGTTATAAATTCAGCTCGTTCCTGAGCTGTGACTTTTCCTAAAGGACCTATTTCTAAGAGTTCCCGACCATCTAATACCACTGGAACTTTGACACTTGCTGCATCTTCAGCTTGGACAGGAGAAAGTAGAAATATTGATAGTAAACTGATGCAAACTACAAGGGCAAATCTAAATACATATTTCTGAAGTCTTGCCATATAATACCGTTTCACAGAAGTTAAAAGTCAAAAGTTAAAAGTCAAAAGTTAAAAGTCAGATTTTATAGGCTCAAAACTTTGATGCTACACTAATTTCAGGAAATTATTTCAGATCTAAAGTTTGAAACTATTTGTGACATCTTTAAAGTGAATTGGTATAAGTACCTGTATACGAACCGACACCGAATCAAAGATTACGGCGCAGGACTTATCGCTCCCTCAAACCTCCTCTCAATTTAAGTACCTTTTCGCAATACCTGTGAATTTTTCCCAACCCATTCTCAGAAATAAATGAACTGAAATTAATTGAACCTAAGTTAAGTTTCAACTGTACCGAAGTCGGGTTTATTAGGAAGATACCATAAATCTTTGATAGAAACAAATAAACCCGTATTTTAGTCGGAGGCTACATTCAATAAAATGTAGCTTCATTGGTATAATAAAGACTATATAATATTTTTATATATTTTAAAGTATCAAACTCAATCATGTCAACACCAATAAAAGGATTAGACCCTCAGACCAATATTTTAATTAAGCTAACATAACTCAAGCTAATATTATTAGATAATTTAAGTAAGTAAGGGAGAATAAAGCTAACTATTTAACAAAATGTTGATGCAGCTAAAACTCCTGAGATTACTTCCTGGCAATTCCTTCGAGTCGCAATGAGATAGTAACATTTAATGACACCTGGCTATTTATGCCTGAATTTAGTGGAAGTGAGAAAAATTTCATCAATCATTTACTCCTAATTAAATCTACTCAGTCAAAAGAGAAAATCCTAATTTTTTACCAAAAAATGAGGTCTAAAGCCTCCTCTTTTAGGAGGATGAAAAAGTGGTCGTTTTCGGCTGTCGCCGACATGAAACGCGGAGCGACTTGAATTGCGTTTGCGGAGCATGACAAACGGAAAGCTTGGAGTAGGATGGGATGGCGTTTCGCTTCGCGACATGAAAAGCGTTAGCGGAGCTCCTCTGCAAGAGGCAGCGGCTCTGTCAAGAGCGGGTTTCCCGAAGAGTGCAGAGCCGCTCCGAAGTGCGCCATATCCAATCGACCAAGAGAAAATATTCACCATACATATTTCAAGCTGAAGGTATATGTCGGAGGTACTGATAACTGATAACTGATAACTGAAATGAACAATCTATGCAGAAATCAATATATGAATAAATCACTACTATATTTGACTATTTCAATCATCTATGGATGTAGTAACTTTTCTACTGCTGAAAATCAATTATATTTGTCTACTACATCCCCCACTCCGACTTTTGTAGAATGCCCACAAAAACCAAAAACTCGTTTGGGAAAAACAGATACTAAATCTTTATCTTTAACTGCAAATATCATTACTATATCGGATACTGTTAACTCCGAAAAACAACTTGGATATAAATTTTATGCCAGAACAGGCAAAGATTTTAACTATAGAATTACTAGCAATGTTTGTATTTGGATATTTGCCCCAGATACTAAACTATTACAACGACGAGAATTAATCATAGCTACACAGCAAGATTCTCCTATTTCGGGAGAACAAATGTCTATCGATCTACCCCTGACAGGCGAATACATTATACAAGTTTCAACTCCTACTAAATCCTCACAATTTAACTTAGAAATGAGTTTAGGTGATTTGCCAATACCAGAACCATCTGTGGTTAGTTCAGAAACCGCAACATCAGCTTCTCCATCAACGCCAATATCAGAAACAAGTTCTACCAAAGCTTCTGCTGAAGAAGCAGTAAAAAATTATTATTCAAATCTGAATCAAGGTAAATATCAGCAAGCTTGGAATCAACTATCATCAAGTTTTCAGAATAATCAAAAACTACATCCAGATGGTTATAATTCCTATTATGACTGGTGGTCAGGAATCAGTAATATTGTGATTCAAAATGTTCAACAAACTAATACAAGTACAGACACATCTACAATAAATGTACAGGTAAAATATACAAAAAAATCAGGAGAAAATATTACTCAATCCCTGGAGTTATTTTTAATCTGGAATTCTGCAAATAATAATTGGGCGATAGATGCTGTTACACTTAATTAGTTGAAATTATACCAGTTTCAAAAAATACTGCTACATTAACTTTTTTTGTATTTAGGGAAGACCTGGACCATTACCAA
>NZ_JAAHGT010000371.1 GCF_010672385.1 Okeania sp. SIO2F4 | reverse complement strand
CGTCTCCATTTGCTGTTGTTGAGTTTACTTCCAAACTTAATAAATGTCCTGGTTGTGATATTCTCAGGGTACTACCACCTTCTACTGCTGCAATGGTAATGTTTCCACCAGGGGTCGAGAGTTGCCCGGTATTAATAACAGTCCCGCCCAATAAAGTGAGATTTTCTCCAGGGTTTAAACTTAAGTTTCCTTCATTAAGGATAGCGCCTGGAGTTGAGACGTTAAATCTATATCCACTGGGGTTTCCGACTAAATTTGAGTAGTCGTTTGTCCCCATAGCTTTAAACCAAAAGTTGTTATTGTCAAAACCAATACCTGTGGCAGTTGTCACACTAAATGAAGCAGGTATATTGAGGCTAGCATTTGGACCAAACATTATGCCTGCGGGGTTCATCAGGAAAAGGTTGGAGTTACTGCCGATAACTTGAATGAGACCATTAATATATGAGGCGTTACCTCCTGTAACTCGCCCTAGAATATTCTGAGTGTCTGGGATGGTAAGGAAATTCGCGGTTTGGTTGGTGGGGAGGTTGAATTGGTCGAAACTGTGGAAGAGGTTGGCTCCGCTGCGAGTGCCACCTTGGATATTAAATTGATTGCCCTGTGGAGCTACGATGGTGTTTGTGCCGTCGTTAGCGGGGGTTATAGGTTGGGAGTTGGCGGGGGGAGCTACGGCCAATGTCCCTAAAATTATGGTAAGGGCAGATATACGGTAAGATTCTAAGACAGTAGGTTTCATATAAAAATCTTTAATCTTTAAGATTATATCATGTTCGGTTGAATACTTATAATTAGGCTCGTAGTTAGGCTTGAGCAATGGATAGACATTTAGGGGGCTAGAGCAAAACTACAAACTAATACTTTTTTATAACTGATTATCCGCAGTTCGTAGTTCCCCCGGAGGGGGCACATAATATTAGAAGTTAAAAAGGAAATAGAAGGAAGCTATCGAATAACTTAATTATAAGAGGGAACAAAGGCACATCAATTCATAGTGGAACTTTGATATTTTTGAGGGTTATTTTCCCTCTATTTTTTCTATTGCAAGAAATATCTAAATTTCTGAAAAATCTTTTTTCTTTTCTACTAATAAAGCTTTAGCTTTTGACCGCATTTTGCCATGATATACCACCCCTTCATAAGCATAACGATTATAACCATTATTAACAATTAATTCCTCTAAATAACGTACTCTTTCTGCTGTCTCTGGATGAGTAGATAACCAAGCAAGAATACCAATATTTTCTTTCCCTTCATTGAGAGTAACCATAAGATTTCTCACCCCATCTGCAGCATAATCTGCTGATACTAAAATTCGCGTTCCTAATACATCTGCTTGACGTTCCATTTTGCGACTATAGTTAAGCACAATTAAATTACTAGCTGTACCGCCAGCATAAGGAATATATTGTACAATGCTAGTAACTAAATTACCTTCAGACATTAACTTAAATCCATGGGATAATACAGTATGAGCTAGTTCGTGAGCTAGTAAACCTGCTAATTCTGCTTCAGAATTAGTTTTCATTATTGCTCCCAAATTGATAAATATTTGCCCTCCGGGCAAAGCAAAAGCATTGAGGTTTTCATCATTAACTACATAAAAATTATATTCAAATTCATTTCTACCCGTCATTTCCGCAAGTTTTTTGCCCATATTATTGACATATTCAAGAATTTCTTCATCCTCAACCATAGGTAATTGTTTATTAGCAGACTTTGCTATATTTTTGCCAATTCTTGATTCTCCTTGGAGCATCATTGCTGTTGTTTGAACTGCATTCATAGCTGCAAAAGGATTGCCAGTAATAGCTACCCCTAATGCCCCAGTCACAACATTAGCAATTGCATTTCTTCTTAATCTTGATTTGAGCTGAGATTGAAATTTTTTTCTATAGGTTTCTGCTAATTGATTAAATTCATTAACTAGGGAATGTTCGGGATTCATTAAAGCAAATTGTTGGGCAGATAAACTTGCTTCTAACCATTTTTTTTCATCTGCTAGGGCAGTAATTGTTGCTTTAATTAATTCTGGTTCATTGGGATATAAACCTGCTGCTTGATGTAATACTTCTAAAGCTAATTCTGTTTTTTCGTCAGTTTTTAAAGCTTCTGCAAATTGAAGATGAGCTGGAATAAATTGGGGATATTCTTTAACTAATAATTCTAAAGATACAAATATTTGAGTTTCTCGATTTTTGGCTAAACCTTCCTGTGCTTGTCGCCAATAAACTTGAGCAGTTACAGGTAATTCTGTAGGTTCATAGACTGGTTGAGGGCGATTAACTTTAGCTCTAATATCTTCAGAAAATGGTTCTTTTACTTCTCGATAAAGTTTTTCCGCTGCTGCTTTTTCTCCTGCTAAATAAAGTCTGTCTGCTGCGGCTAATTTTTCTTCTGGTGTTTGAGGTTGGGAGTTAGTAGGAAATATTTTTTCTGACTGAGAATTTTGCGGTTTTTTTTCTAGAGTATTTGTTTCTGCTAAAGCAAAGTTTTGCAGGGCAAATATGCTAAGTATAATTGTCAAATAATTTAGGAAAAGTTTCATAATTTTACAGGATTTGCGATCTATATTAAGGTGATTTAATCTTATATTACTTGATATAACTTCTAACTTCTAACTTATGACTTATGACTTATGACTTATGACTTCTTCAAGACCAGGCTTGTTTATTGAAAACATTCTTAACTGTCTCTAACACTACTTCTTCAACACAAGGTTTTGTCAAATAACTACAATAGTTAAATTCTTGCTGATTTTTTTTCTGCCTATTTCTAATCGTACCACGATTAGTCAGAACAGCTATTAGTATATCTTTTAACCTAGAATCATTTCTGATTTTTTTAGTTAACTCATAACCATTCATATTAGGCATTTCTAGATCTAATAAAATCATGTCAACTTGTAGATTATTTTGCAGTTTATTCCAAGCTTCTAACCCATCTCTAGCTATTTCCACCTGATAGCCAGCATTAGTAAAAGTTGTACTCAAAAGTTGACGAACAACAATAGAATCATCAACAATTAGAATCATATAAGTTCTTAACCATTGGCGATCGGTAATCTTACTCCCATCAACAATTGCATCCTGTAACGCTCCTACCGAAAATTTTGCCCCCGCTAAATTAGCACCCCTCAAATCAGCTTCAGCAAAGTTTCCTCTCTCAAAGTTAGTATTCTGGAGATTAGCACCCCTAAGATTAGCACCTTGAAAATTTAAACCCTGCAAAGCTAAACCACTCAGCACACAGTTAGAAAAATCATTCTCTCCCGCTTCTAGTCTTTCCTGAATTCGCTGTCGCCATAGCTTGTTAAAAATACCCCTTTGAGCCAACCCACTTATCAAATAAGTTAACTGGTTATCAGATTCTATACCATGAAGATTACCTTCAGCATCATACCAGTTGAGCCATGGTAACAACCCCTCTGGAGAATTAAGGGTGAAGTAAATTTCACCCTCCCGATATGCATCACCAGTTTGAGAATAACCACGCCCCACACAACTGATAAAATTCTCCTCTACCTTTGCCTCGTCATCATTTTGAATATATAGTGTGCGCCAAATTTTTTCCTGGACGCTAAATCCAAAACGCCCATGAGAATAGACTATCCAGAGCAAATCAATTGTTTGCAAATCTAGCAAAGGCAGTTTGTGAATAAACTTTCCATTCAAGCAACCAGGAAAATAACCATAAAATGAAGAAGTGGGAAACTCCTGCTGATGAATACTCCCAAGCATTTTTTGGTAATGCTGTAGCAAGTGAGTAAGTTCATGAAATCTCTCTGGTTGCATATTTTTGTCAATTTTCTTCAAAATCTCTCTGATTTCCCGAACACCTTCGTATACTTGCGCTCTCAAGGCAATTTCACAAAATAGGCGGAAGGTTTCCCTGTCAGCTTTTTGCCATTGAGATGCTGCTAGTAAATTTTGCAATTTTCTGTAGTTAACTCCTAATGCTGAGTGCAATTCTAAATCGGTAACGTATTTTTTCTCTGGCTCAAATATCACATCTTTTGGACGTTGCCATATTTTTTGAATAATTTGAGCGATCGCCTCCCCGACTGTTTCTGATGAAATATTCTGTTGCCCCAACTTTTGCCACAACTCAGAGGATATATAGTAAGGACGAGACATTTGTTGATAAAGTTGTTTGGCAAAACCTCCTGTCACCCCCACTGGAATTACCACCGCACCAGTTTCTATTGCAACTTCGGCTTCTTGTTTGGCTCCTGGTCCCCCTTCTATTAGCACATAAACCGATGCCATGTGAGCTAAAATTTCTCGACGCTCAAATAAAGTTTTACCTCCATATAGATTTGTACCAAATTGCCATGGTAAAAATCCTTCTGACTGAATGTGGTAAACTGGAGCAGGTTGATTTTGCCTGCTGCATTCTTGCCAAAAACTACGGGAGACTGCTTCAGGTATACCAGTAACTCCACCTGTTAAAAGAGCTAAATTTTCCCCAAAAGTAGCAAGTTTTCTGCCAGTAGCATTGCATATTGCCTCAGTAGTCACACCCCAAAATGACGTACTGCCAATAATGGCAACTCGATGCTCAGATGAAATTTGAGCAACTAACTGTTTAGCTATTTGTGCTTCAGGTTTTTCTGAGGAAGTAGGAGAAGTTATGAAATTTGGCAGGTTGGTCTGATATTGTTCGTAATCATCTAGCTCGCGACAGACAAAAATTATTTTCCATGGGAGAGAGTTATTTTGCAAAAATGTCAAAGCTTCTGTTAGAGCTATTTTGGCAGCCCAATCTTTAGGAAATCCACGCATTCCTGTACTAATACAGGGAAAGGCGAGACTATGAATTTGGTTTTCTGCTGCTAACCGGAGACAGTTCCGGTAACATTTGGCTAGCTGTTTGCTGGATATCTGGCTATTGGTTTTATCCCAAACCGGGGCACAAGTATGAATGATATATGAGGCCACAAGTTGATAGCCTTTAGTAATTTTGGCTTGGCTGGTGTTGAGCCATTCTATTTGTCTGGTGGCGTTTATTAGTGCTTCTCCTGCTGCTTGATGAATTTTGCTACATAGCCCATAACCACGGAGATTATTGTCAGTAGGGTTGACTATCGCATCTACTTGTTGAGAGATAATATCGCCTTGAATAATGGTCAAGCGTTCGCCCCGTCCTAGATTTTCCCTACAAATCTGCTGACTTTGCCCTAGTTTATTCATACTTTATTCTTAATTAGTATAATTTCTTCTCATTATTATACACAATTTCCCTGAGATTTGCTCAATATCAATGAATTTAGGTAGGTGTAAAATCAGTTTTAATCAAAACTATAGTGTTTATCATACCATTTCACAGAATTCAGAAGTTAGATTGGATAGGCTAAAAATTTTGGCAAGAGAAAGGTTTGAGGCAATTATTTGACATTTAAAGTTTGAAACTATTTGTGACATCTTTACAGTGAATTAGTATCAGTAAGCTGATGGTACACTTTTATCTTTCTTGCCTGTTACCGAAAAATTGTGGGGAGGCGCCTCCCCACACTCTCCACCCCCCCATCTCCCTATATTTAAGATACCTTCAGGGGTTCTATATATCTCAATGTAGTTGCTGGTGAATTTTTTAGGTTAGACTAAGTATTATTATTTATATTTTTCTGAATCAAGGTGATGTTTAACTATGACTTCTTTTGACGAAATGGCTGACTATAATAAAGCTATTGAACTTAATCCCAATGATGCTGGTGCTTACTACAAGCGGGGTATTGCTTACTATAACCAAGGAAAGTATGAACAGGCACTAGCTGATTACGACAAAGCGATTCTACTTAATCCCCAGGATGCTGCTGTCTATAATGACCGGGGTGTTATTTACTATATCCAAGGAAAGTATCAACAGGCAATTGCTAATTACAACCAAGCGATTCTACTTAATTCCCAGGATTCTGATTTCCACAACAACCGGGGTGTTATCTACGAAATTCAAGGAAAGTATCAAAAGGCGATGGCTGCTTTCAACCAAGCCATTGTAATTAATCCCAAGGGTGCTAATGCCTATGTTAATCGGGGGAATCTCTACTCTGAGCAAGGAGAATATAAAAAAGCACTGACTGATTACAATAAAGCAATTCTACTTCAACCAGACTTGGCTCAAGTTTACAACAACCGGGGTAGTATCTACAATGCCCAAGGAAAGTATAAAAAGGCACTTGCTGATTACAACCAAGTTATTGAACTTAATCCTAATGATGCTGTTGCCTACTACAACCGCGGTAATGTCTACTCTAACCAAACAAACGAACGAGAGGCGATCGCTGACTACACCCAAGCGATTAAACTCAATCCTAACTATGCTGAAGCTTACTATAACCGGGGCAATCGTTACTCTGATCAAAAAAAATATAAACAAGCGATCGCCGACTACTCTCAAGCAATCAAACTCAAACCTAATTACGATGATGCAATCTATAACCGGGGTTTTCTCTACGATGTGCAAAAAAAATATAAACAGGCGATCGCTGATTTTAGTCGAGCGATCAAAATTAATCCTAGCTATACCAACGCTTACCATCTTAGGGGTTTAGCATATTATGAGCAAGGAAAATATAAACAGGCGATCGCCGATCTGACCCAAGTCATTGAACTTAATCCCGAGGATGCTGATGCTTACAATAACCGGGGTGCGGTTTATCAGGAACAAGGGAATACAAAACAAGCTATTAAAGACTTGGAAAAAGCTGTTAAGTTATATAAGAAACAAGGAGATCAAGAATTGTATCAAAAAGCTTTGGATGACCTCAGAGAGTTAAAGGCAAATTAGACTGGTTATGGGTAAGTTTCCTGATTTTATTAAATTGGTATAACTTGTCCTAATTCCTCTTACGTTTAGTAAACAACCATGCTAACAACCAAAAAAAGGCGATCGCCAGAAGACTCCAAAGCAAGGATAGCACTAGGGACGGAAAGCTTCGCTTTTCATTTCGCTTCGCGACATGACCGCTCTCTTGGTCGATTGGAGGCAAGCGAGGTTTCCCGAAGAGTGCATAGCCGCTCCGCTTTTCATGTCGGCTCAAGCGCCGAAACGCCATCCCATCTTAGGTCATGCTCCGCTTTCCGAGCGCTCTCTTGGTCGATTGGATATGGCGTTAGCGTTAGCGAAGCTCCTCTGTAAGAGGCAGCTCCTCTGCAAGAGGCAGCTCCTCTGTCAAGAGCGGGAAACCTCGCCATCCCATCCTGACGGAATGCTCCCCAAACGACCGCTTTTTCTCCTTGCTCATGAGAGGGTTTAAACCTTCATTTTTCGGTAAATTTACTGCCGACTATGAGGGTAAAAATTAAATTATTCCTTGGGGACAAAAAACAAATTCTGATAGTTATAAAACTATTTTTAGTCAATCATGGAACAGTTTTACTCTCATAAAAAATAAATAACCGACTGAGTTCCCCTCCAGGAAGGGGTTAGGGGTGGGTTTAGTTCCCCTCCAGGGAGGGGTTAGGGGTGGGTTGACTCCTAAAAACAGAGCCAGTGTAGCAATATTTGATGAAATTGGTATTAGCTCTTGAGATTGCTTCCTTCCACTCCGTTCCCGTCGCTTCGGACGTAGTTCTAAATTTTCCCACTTACCTACTTATCTGCGATCCAATAATAGTTACAGACTGTTGATTAAAATTTATCAATTCATTCTAACTCAAATAATTTTGCACAATCTTGATAATTCTCTCCGAGGCATGACCATCACCGAAAGGATTAATTGCCATTGCCATCTTTTTGTACTTAGCATCATCACTCAATAATTCTTCAGCAGCAGCCACTATATTACTCGTATTAGTACCAACAAGTTTAGCAGTTCCTGCCATTATTGCCTCCGGTCTTTCTGTTGTTTCTCGTAATACTAAAACTGGTTTACCTAAACTAGGAGCTTCTTCTTGTAAACCCCCAGAATCAGTTAATATTAAATAACAATTTTGAATTGCTCCTACCAATTCACTATAATCAAAAGGTTCCTCTAAAAATATTCTCGGATGACTCCCTAAAATTGCTTTTAAAGGTTCCCTAACTGTCGGATTTTTATGCAGAGGTAAAACCAAAGCAGTATCAGGAAACTTATCTAAAATTTGCAGAAATCCTTGAGCAATTTTTTCTAAAGGTTCTCCCCAATTTTCCCGACGATGAACTGTTGCTAATATGACCCTATATTTGAACCAATCTAAACCATTAATATGACATTTAGGTTGAGATTTTGCTACCTTGAGCAAAGCATCAATTACTGTATTTCCTGTTTGATGAACTTCCCCTACTACTCCAGATTTTTGTAAATTTTCCATAGCTAAAGTTGTAGGGGCAAAATGTAATTGAGCTATCTGAGAAATTAGACGGCGGTTTGCCTCTTCGGGATAGGGATTAAATAAATCATTAGTCCGTAAACCTGCCTCTACATGACCAACAGGAATTTTTTGATAAAATGCAGCTAGGGCAGCAGCAAAAGCAGTGCTAGTATCTCCCTGAACTAATACTAATTTGGGTTGTAACTGTAGAAATAATTCTTCTAATCCTTGCAAACTTCGGCACATAATATTTGTCAATGTTTGCCGAGTTTGCATAATTGCTAAATCCTGGTTGGGGCTAATATCAAATAATTTCATTACTTGGGCAACCATTTCCCTATGTTGGCCAGTTAAAATTACTAAGGTGTTAAAATCAGGAGAATTTTGAAAAAGTTGGATAACTGGTGCTAATTTAATAGCTTCGGGGCGAGTTCCTAAAGTAATTGCTACTTGAATAGGACTGTT
>NZ_JAAHGT010000370.1 GCF_010672385.1 Okeania sp. SIO2F4 | reverse complement strand
TGCTTTTCAGCTCTTCATGCTCGAAAAGTTAGTATTTATGGCAAGAGTTGGGCAAAAAAATTACTTCCGTCTGGACGTTGCATGGAATGTCCCTACCCGCTCCCCTACTCCTTAAAAAAGACTTTTTCAGCAAACCCTAAATATTCAACTCCCTACTCCCTATTCCCTATTCCCTAATATGAATTTAACTTTTTGCATTATCGTTAAAAATGAGGAAAAAAATTTGCCACGATGTTTGGCAAGTGTGAAAAATGTAGTAGATGAAATGGTTGTTTTGGATACTGGTTCAACTGACAGAACGCCAGAAATAGCTCAAGAGTTTGGTGCAAAAGTACATTATTTTGAATGGTGTAATGATTTTGCAGCAGCCAGAAATGAATCTTTGAAATATGTCACAGGTGACTGGGTTTTAGTATTAGATGCTGATGAATATCTCTCACCAAAAATAGCTCCACATATTAGAGAAGCTATTCAGAGCGATCGCTACATTTTAATTAATTTGATTAGAGAGGAAATAGGGGCGCAACAATCTCCGTATTCTTTAGTTTCTCGTCTATTTAGAAATCATCCAGAGATAAAATTTTCCCGACCTTATCATGCCATAGTTGATGATAGTATTTCTGATATTTTAGCGAAAGAATCTGAGTGGCAAATAGCTTCGTTGCCAGAAATAGCAGTTTTACATGAGGGTTATCAAAAGGGAGAAATTACTTCTAAAAATAAACTGGAAAGAGCAAAGGCAGCAATGGAAAGTTTTCTCAGCAATAATCCTAATGATGCTTATGTTTGTAGTAAGTTGGGAGCTTTATATTTAGAAGTTGGTGAAAGAGAAAAAGGGATGGAATTGTTGTTTCGAGGTTTCCAAGATTCAGAGGTAGATAAAACAGTTTTGTATGAGCTACATTACCACTTAGGAATTGCCTATCGACAAAAGCAAGAAAAAGAAATGGCAAAGCGTCATTATCAAATAGCAACAGAGTTAAATATTTTGCCTAAATTGAAATTAGGAGCATACAATAATTTAGGTAGTTTGTTGAAAGAGGAGGGAGATTTGGAGAAAGCAAAAACTAACTATGAAATTGCTTTACAGATAGACCCTAATTTTACAGTCGGTCATTACAACCGAGGCATGGTATTAAAAGAAATGGGTTGGTTTACTGAGGCGATCGCCTCCTATAAAAAAGCTATTCAACTTGATGCTGACTATCCAGAAGCTTATCAAAATTTGGGAGTTGTATTGTTGAAAGTTGGTCAAGTACCAGAAAGTTTAGAAGTATTTGGGAAAGCTATTAGTTTGCATGAAAAATATAACCCTCTAGAAGCAAAGCGACTTAGGGAAGTATTAGAGTCGATGGGTTTTATGTTGTAGAGTTCTAGCTGTCGAAGTTGAAATTTTTAAGTGACTGTAGAAACAGGAGTTTCTTTTAGAGGTGGGGTTGTTTGAATTGTAGTAACTAGATTGAACTCAGGAGGATCGGGATTTAACAATTCATCTTCATCTAACTCTGTAGTTCGGAAAAACTTACGCACAATTTCCACATCTGGCTCAACTTCAATCCAAAGACGTGCTCCTCCTGCCTGACTGCGATTTGGTGTATGAGGGCGATAAACAATTTTGCAATTTCCTTTAATTTCTGCCTCGTGACAGCGATCGTTACGGAAGAAGGACGAGAGGAGTGAAAGCCACGTCTTTTTAAAGTGTGGATGAAAAACGTTTCATGTCACGCAGCGAAACGGGCTATTTTAATCGCCTCAAAAAGTTGTCATTTTTTATTATTTAATGTTAATGTTATCATAATAACATAAAAGCGATAAAGATGTATGGATGTCAGCAAGAGCTAATTAAAAGTCCAGAAAGTATCCCGTTTTTAGAATACTTATGTACCACGGTTAACCGACTTATTAATTGTGGGATTTATTTGGCTAGACAATGGTATTTTAAGTTGGGATACATCACGGGAAAATATGACTTAGAGAAGCGATTAAAGTCAAATCATAATTATCAATTTCTTCATTCTCAAGCCGCACAGCAAACCTTGAGAGGAGTAACAGAGTCTTTTAAGTCCTACAAGGAGCTTTCCTACAAACACTATCTAGGAAAACTGAAAAATAAACCTCAACTTCCCAAATATCGAAAAAAGGGAGGACTAGGAGTTATAACTTATCCAAAACAAGCTTTGAGACTGAAAGGAAACGAGGTGAGAGTACCTCTGGGGAAAAAAGTTAAAGCTGCTTTTAAAATTGATAGTTTTTGGCTAAATTTTCCCAGCAATCTTGACTTTAAAAAAATTCGAGAAATAAGGATTCTACCTCGTAATGGTTGCTTTTATGTTGAGTGGGTTTATCAGTTAGAGTTCAATAAACCTGAACTTGACAGGGATAAAGTTCTCGGTATTGACCACGGAGTTGATAATTGGTTAACTTGCGTTAGCAATGTAGGAACAAGCTTCATTGTAGATGGCAAACATTTAAAATCAGTTAACCAGTGGTATAACAAACAAATAGCAACAATTAAAGAGAAAAAAACTCAAGGATTCTGGTCAAAAAAGTTAGCCAATATAACTGAAAAACGCAACATAAAAATGCGCGATGCTGTGAATAAAGCAGCCAGATTAGTTATCAATAACTGCTTAAAAAATGGTATTGGTAGGATTATTTTTGGATGGAATAAGGGGCAAAAAAATGCTATTAACATTGGAGCTAAAAACAATCAAAAGTTTGTGCAAGTTCCCACAGCTAAACTCAAAGAACGAATTAGTCAGTTATGCGAATTGTATGGCATAGAGTTTATTGAAACAGAAGAATCTTACACCTCGCAAGCCAGCTTTCTAGATGATGATTTCCTGCCCAACTACGGTGAAAAACCCGAAAGCTGGGAGTCATCAGGAAAGCGAATACACAGAGGTTTATATCAAACCAAAAACGGTTTGTTAGTAAATGCTGATGTGAATGGAGCAGCTAATATTCTCAAAAAAGTAGCGACAACTTTGGAGCTTTCTCTCGAAGGAATCAGTAGAGGTAGTTTGATAATGCCTTTAAGAATCCAGTTTTGGATTGCTTAAGAATCCCCGTCTCGCGATTAGCGGGGAGTATCAAGATTTCCTTGCTTAACAGATAGTGATTTTGTGAGATTATTGTCGCCTAACCCACCCTACATAAAGGCTTAATTTTTTATTTATAGATACCCTCTGAAGTTGCTTGAAAACTAATAGTTCAAGTCGTTGATTTTCTAGTAAGACTTGACAACTTATAAATGATAACTGATTTTATGGTTCAACCCAACCTTGAAAAGCTGCTACTAAAACATTAGCAACTGGATTATCGAGAGCTTCTTTAAATGCTTCTGTTCCTGCTGATTTTAATACTCCTATTACTCGCTGTTTTAATGTGGGATTATTTTCAATAGATTCTATAGCTTGAGCTGCAACTGCCATTTTACCTGCTGTAGTTTTTGTAGGGTTTGATTGTTCTAATTGTTGAAGTAACTGCTGAATTTCCTGGGCAGCTTCAGCGAGGTTTTGTTTTGCTTCGGGGTTAGTAGAATAATTGTTTATAATTTTGCCTATTTGGTCTCTGTCAGCTTTTTTATTTCCACCAACCATGTCTCCTACAACTTTTACAACTTTTGTACCGCGTAAGTCAAATTGAGTACGTTGTTCTTTCTCTGCCATTGTTTTTGCAAGCTCCATTAATTCTGTATTATATTTGCGTGTATCTTCTAGTCTATGTTCTATATTTTCTGTTATCTTTTGATTTAAACGTTTAATTTCCTCATCTTTTGCTTCTAACATCGGTTTATATTTTTGCCAGAATTTTCGCTCATATTCTGCTTCATCAATTTGATCGGGAACTTTAATGCGAATTACAAAAGCACCGTCGCCTTTATTCTCTATTGTTTGGAGGACTGGTAATTCTCCTGTGTCACTTTCTACTCGCAGTTGTTGAAAAGTTTTCAGAAAAGTCTGCCAGTCAATACCATCTTTGAAAATTAAATCGACAGTATTGGGAATTTTCTGAGCCAATTTAGCAAATTCACCGGGTTCAAAATTTTTCTCTAAGTCAGCAGGGCGACGTTCATGTTCAGGAGATTTCAGGAAAATATAATTACAGTCAATTTCAATTAGTTTGGTTGTATTGCTGATTCCCCAATCTTCTACACAAGCTCCTGTTAAAGTTGCTCTGGTTAAATCTGCTCCTTCTAGTAAAGTTTGAACTAATCTAGCTCTAGATAAATTAGCATTTTGTAGGTTGGCACGGTTTAAGTCTGTGCCGATGAAGCTAGCATCTTGTAGATTGGCTTCTTTTAAATTAATACCTCTAAGGTCAAAGCGATCGAAGTTTTGATTTTCAGCTTGACATGTTTTGACTAACTTTCTGACTTTGGCTTCCTGGAGATAGGTTTTTCCAGGTCTTACCCGATCGAGTTTTTTGCTATCTCGGAAACAGGTGCGAGTAAGATTTGCTTTTCGGAAGTCTGTACTTTTCAGAGTAGCTTGAGAAAAGTCGGCATTGGTTAAGTCTGCTTCTCGAAAGCAAGTGCCATCATTGGCAGCAAAAGCAATAGCTACATTACGAATTAAGGCGTCTTTTTCGTCACCTTTGACTGCTCGGTAAGCAACGTAAGCACTTAACAATGTTGTGGCGACGGCGAAGGGGACGTCTCCGGCGACGGCGACGGCGACGTCTCCGGCGACTGCTCCAGCGACGGCGAAGGCTCCGGCGACGGCGAAGGCTCCAGCGACTACTCCGGCGACGGCGACTGCTCCAGCGACGGCGACGTCTCCGGCTCCGGCGAAGGCTCCGGCGAGGTCTTCGGCGAAGCCGGCGTCTCCGGCTCCGGCGAAGGCAAAGCCGACGGCGACGGCGATAGCTCCAAAAGCTGCTATAATATCCCGACTAATAACCACTATCCAGAACAAAATAACTACAATCAACCTTAAACCAGCGACTTGATTCTCTAAGCTAGGGTTATCAAATATTGGTGATATCAAGTATCCAGTAAATGCACTAAAAAATCCTGATATCCCTGCCACAATAAATACAACGATAAGCAAAAGCACTACCCAACCTTTTTGCAGCCCCCCCTTAGCTCCACAAAACTTAGTCCCCGTTAGATTTGCTCCCTGAAAATTAGTACCTCGAATATCCGCGCCACTAAAATCTGCTCTAGACAAATCTTTTTTCTTAAAAGATAGACCCCGAAGACTTACCCGTTGAAAATCTCGTCTACCTCTGTCATATTCCTTTAATATCTTACGCGCTCTTATATTTAGCATTCCTGGAAATTTGAGAATTTAAGGCCATGTTTGGTAGACGCAGGAAATTTTTCTCCTAGTCTAGCCTATATTTTTTTGAGGCACTATAAGTTTTTTTGCTGGCCTTTCAGCATATCGTGAATTTATCTAAAATCTAAAAACTAAGACCTTTGAGTTAAATATTTCATCAACCTAGAAAGAGTGAGGCGATCGCCTAGCGGCGCGTAGCACTATCGCTACCTTCCCACCTCATCTAAAAACCTAAAAAAATAACGGGAGGAAGTTAGCCAGCCTGTTTTAACGGCTAGTTGAATAACGACACGCGGGTAATAAAGCGTAGTAAAAATCTGCTATAGTAGCTATACTAGAGATAGCAAGTAAGAACAAGGTTTGTCGCCATGACATGACCGCACTTTGCGGTGAAATTCCGGTGGACAGGAGACGGGGAATTAATTTCCTACGACGGCTGAAAGCAAGCAGGCAGCTAAAGCAGCGATTTATTGCTCCAACCAATGCGAGTAAAACCACTCGTGAAAGCTAAAAAAAGTAAGCTCACAGCTAGATTTAGATCTATGCCGAGGGGTTTAGAAGTCTGCCCTTCAGGCTGTAAGCAAATGTGGATTTATGAGGGGCTGCGTGCGGAATTTACTTCCGCACTTTAAACGCCCCGTCCCATTTGCGGTGGGTAAACCACGGAATCCAGGGTGTTTCAACCCCTGGAGATGTCAATCATATCAAATTTCAATAATTAGTTATTGTAGGTCATTGCAACTGGAACGTAATGGAAGGAAGCAATCTCACGCAAATCCTAAAATTGCTTCCTATCTTAGCAATGACGACTGTTCAGCCAGATTGAAAGATCGGACGTTTGAATTGAATATTGCACTAATCAGAATAGAGGAAGGCATCGCCACTTTCCCTCCTCATCATCCCTACTCCTCTACTCCCCCACTCCACTTACAGAGGGCGGACTAATAAAGTAATTCCCTGACGACCGACAACTGCAATTTCTTGACCTGGATAGAGAGTCATGCTGCTGTAATCTCTAAAAAGCATAGCAGGCCAATATGTAGTTTTATATCTAACTCTCCCAGGCTCATCAGCAGTAATTTTTTCTTCAACTACAGCAACTTCAGGTTTAGAAAACATTTTTGGAGCATCACAACGAAATTTCTGCATTATTATTCTTCCTTATATAGTTTCAGTATTAATCTATTTGATGCCCCTGTGTTGAGAAAATCTACACTTAATTTTTGTTCTTAATTAGCACTACATTTTGCTTATGTGGTTTTCCGGAGGTTATTTAATTTGCACCTCAGATTATTTTCTTTGGATATATATATAGTAATCCTATTTTATTCGTGTCAAAAATCTTACTGCTTTTTAGGCAACAGGCAACAGGCAACAGGTGGGACTTTCAGTTTTTTTATTTACTTTTTGATTTGTTAAGACCTATTTAGGATTGTTATACTTATGACTTATGAGCGAAAAATCAATTCAAAATTTATATATGTAGATAGGTAGATAGGCACAGATAAATATTATATGCTCTATCCAAGACGAGAAAAGTTTGCATGGCAACTTGGTAAAGTAATTGAGATTGCTTCGTCGTTCCTCCTCACAATGACATTTCACACTTAATTAGATAGGTAGAGATAAATATTATATGCTCCATCCAAGACGAGAAAAGTTTGCATAGCAACTTAGTAAAGTAATTGAGATTGCTTCGTCGTTCCTCCTCACAATGACATTTCACACTTAATTAGATAGGTAGAGATAAATATTATATGCTCCATCCAAGACGAGAAAAGTTTGCATAGCAACTTAGTAAAGTAATTGAGATTGCTTCGTCGTTCCTCCTCACAATGACATTTCACACTTAATTAAATCTACCTACTTATGCAATGCAAAAATCATCAACTTCTCTTATTTTTATCTTTTGCCTTTTAACTTTTGGCTATATCTTTCCTACTCCCTACTCCCTACTCCCTACTCCCTACTCCCTACTCCCTACTCCCTACTCCCTACTCCCTAAGAATTAAGAATGAGGTTCGCCAAACAATACCAACGAACAATTTAACTCTTTCAAAACCTCATTAGTCACATCACTAACTGCCAAACCTCCAGCAGTACGGCGACGCATAGAACGCAAAACAACTAAATCAAAAGACCCCGCCATTCTAATAATTACTTGAGCGACATTATCATTAGCAATAACCTTTATTTTTAACTTCACATCAGATTCATCCACAGAAACAATCTCCGAAAGTTGAGACCTAAACTCATCAATTTGTTCTGGAGAATTCAGACTAGAACATATATGTAATAAAGTCACCGAAGCCTGATTAGTATCAGCAAAAAGTTCGGCAAAACGTACAGTTCTTAATGTTTGAGGAGTAATGTTTTTGACTGGTACTAAAATTTTATGAATATCAATCGGATCTTCCAATAATCTTGTCACTGCTACCGGACAATGAGAAGACCAAAATACACTATCAATAATACTTCCAAATAAACGCGCCCGTAAACCAGTTTTTTGACTCCAACCCATAATAATTAAACTGGCATTTTTTTCCCTAGCAGTGCAGCTTATTCCCTGAGAAACATCATTATCAATTCTTAGTTCTGGTTTAGTTTTTACTTTAAATTCTTGACTAATTTCTTGAGTTCGTTTTAGTTGTCGTTGACTATCACGAATTTCTCTAGTTAAATTTGGTTCGTCGAGATGAAAATTAGCTTTAACAATAGATAAAGGTACAACTAATCCTGACTCATGTTTAGTTAACATTGCCCCCATTTCTAATAAATAACGCTCAGTTTGAGGATTATATATAGAAACCAAAACAGTAAATTGTTGCTCATCATTTTCTGTCTCTAATTCCTGTTCCTGAGTTTCCCACAAAATTCCAGATTTATTACCACCATTAAATACATTCAAAGGTTGAGATAATAAAGGAGCAAATCTAGCTGTAGTTAAAGGTCCGAGTATAGAAGTTACTAACATTAAAACAATTACGTCGTTGAAAAATGGTTCTGTGATAATTCCTTCTTTCAAACCAACTAAAGCTTCAACCAAAGTAGCAGCAACATGAGGCAAAGTTAGAGACCACATTGTCAGAGTTTCTGGGAAATTGTAGTTGTATAATTGTTTGGCTAATAAAGCTGCAAGAAATTTGCTAATAACCACACCAGCAATAATAGCTAAAGTCATTAAAAATTCTGAAGTTATAGTTGAAACAAAAGCTGGAATATCTAAGATTAATCCCATGTCAACAAAGAAAAAAGGAATAAACAATGTACTGCCAATAAATTCCACTTTTTCCTTAACCGGACCATTTCCCACAACTTCATTCACAGCAATACCAGCTAGGAAAGCCCCAACAATAATATCAACATGAATTATTTGTGCTTCTACACTTGCCAGAAACACAACTAACATAATGAATAAGTGCGACTCGTTGGCTTAAAAGCTAGCTAAAAGCTAGATATAATAAGCCTTTTAAGTCAAGACATGAAGCTAATAGCTTCGACTTGAAAAACTCTTATGACCTTGTAGGTGAAATTCCTACCG
>NZ_JAAHGT010000037.1 GCF_010672385.1 Okeania sp. SIO2F4 | reverse complement strand
AAATTTATTTTGAAAATTCAACTTAACAGCCTACTTTTTCGTCCTAGGAGAAAACTGACTATATACTTTGATTGAAACTATAACGTCTTAGTTACTAGATTTTAGATCGAGCAGTGAGCGATCGCCTTCTAAGCAGACTATTACTTTCACTCAAACATCTTAGTTAAATTTTGATACTTAACTTCTGAGTGGGGTGGGTAAATACCACTTAGGGACTTCCAAATAAAAAAACATACAATTACCCGGAATTTATTGAGTAGGGAGCAGGTAGGGAAGTTACATGCAACCTACCTACTCAGTAGGCAAATTAGGCAGCGAAATAAATCAGTCTACTCAAAAATCTGATAATTTATTTTTTGCTATTCCCTTAATTTATAGTTTAGATCCACCACTCAATTTTATTGCTTTTGAAAATTCAATTTAGCATTAAACTTTTTACAACTCTCCTAAAAGACGAACATACTCTTTCGCAGTCTCTCTCCAAGTCCAATGAGAAAAGCGTGTATCTATTTCTTCAGCAGATAACCTCTTCCGAGGATTGAGAATGAATTTTTCCATACAATTTGCTAAAGCATCCACATCACCCATTGGGAAAAAATCTACCAAGTCGCTACATTTATAAATATCTACCTGCTCTCGAAAAACTTCTAAATCTGACACAATAGCAGGTATTCCTCTAACAACTGCCTCCGATAAAGCTAAACCAAAACCTTCATATTTAGAAGGAAAAACTACACAAGAAGAATTCCTATACCATTTTTCCACATCTTCATCCGAACAATATCCTAACCCCTCAAAATATTCCTGCATTATATTTTGATTATTCTGAGATATTTCCTGACATTGATGTAGATAATCAATATATTCTTGAGTGTTCTTTTGCTGAGATAAGGTGATTTTCCCCGCAATCAAATTATCTGTTTCTTTACCAATCAAAACTATTTTAAACTTCAACTTTTTTTCTGCAAGTTTAATACCTGCTTTTAACAAACTCAAGTGGTCTTTGTAAATACCAAAAGAAGAAGGTAAATAAAAAATTGGCAATTCTTCATTAGATTCAGAGGAATTTTCTCCTAAACTAAAAATCTCTCTTGAAGCATTTGATTTCGTCGGAAAACCAGAGTTAGGTATAGTTGTTATTTTGTCACTAAACTCTGGAAATATTGAGATAATGTCTTGGCGAGTTTTTTGAGAAACAGCAAAAACAATATCAACTTTTTTCAGCCATTCTAATAGGTTTAAATCATACTTTCTCACATAGGATTCTGGATAACTCAGAGGCGCAAATCTCCAAAACAAATCATGGCTTACCATTGCTAGATGAATATTTAGATTAGGAGGATTTAATAGATTGATGAGAAAGTACAAACAATGAGTAGCTTGATAATGATTAGCTAAATATTTGATACTGAATTCACTCTGATATTTACGCCGGAGACGCTTCAAAAACTTTGTAAATTTTTCCGCCTTAAAATTACCCGATAAAGATGAAAACTTATTAATCAAAGAAAGTATTCGAGATTGTAAAGATTTAGAGGGTAATGTAAATGATTCGTATTTAATTTTTGGAGATTTAGGCAACTTTTCTTGAAAATAAGGAATTTCTTTTTTCGGCAATACTAATATTATTTCTTCTACTTCTTCAAGTTCAATCAATCTTTCTATGGTTCCACAAATTACCCTTTCTACTCCACCTTGACGATAAAACTCAATAGGAACTATCAATTTCATGGTTGCTCAAAAATTTACTATAAACTAAGGTATTAACTGTTTCCTAATGTCACGCTTCGTCTACCTAATAACAAGGGTAGCATCATTTCTTGATTATACAACATCTGCCCTGGATATATAATAATTTTTTTCTGCACATTTGGCTAAATTATCAATAGCAGCGATCGCTAGCGCTAACTCTTATTTGTTGAGATTCTACTTATTTTATGCGAATCATTAGAGCTGATTTATAAAGTAAATATCAAGAGGCTGAATTTCTTGCAATAAGAGGGTCTTGGGATTTATAGTTCAATCGCACTAAATGACTGAAAGTTAGGTTATATAAGGGTTTAAGCTAACGGGACTTACACAAAAAAGTAGTAAAAAATAGGCTCAAATATAGACAGTCATAGGCTTTTACGTCGAAAAGGTATAATTCCTTTATTTCCAAGGGTTTTAGCCATTTTTAGGGCTTTGACGTAATTCCTTTGCCTAGAGTGACTTTTCCTACGGAATCCTGCGCAAACAAGCATTTTTCTGCCTATAAAATGTGTAAGTCCCACTAAGTTTATAAATCAGCTCTTAGTGTAAGAAAATAAAAATTAGTCCTAGAATAACCGCTTTTCAAATCAGTCTTACTATTTTTTATTTTTTATACTGAAAATATATAGTATTAAAAACCCAGATGTTTTTTACATGACTCAAATAGTATTGCTATATTTAATTTATATGAGAGGCATCATATTGTTCAAAATAATTTTTGACAACCTGACGAATACCAGTCATAAATTTATCAGTAGAAAAAATATCTTTTCTCTTGAGCAGAGATGCTTGAAGTTTTTGCTGTATACCTGAATCTTGGAGAATATTAGTTATTTTTTCTACAGCTTCATCTTTATTTTCAAAAAATAACTCTTGATTCTCTTCTCCAAGTATCTCCACTTGTCCTGGTGGGTTTTCTCGTTTACTCTTGACAACAGGTATTGCACCTGCTTTCATCATCTCTGCTATTGAAATACCAAATGGTTCTAGTTTGCAGTGAATACCATATCTACACTTAGATAGAATGTTAACGTAGTCTTTATAAGGTAGATTTTCACATAATTCTACCCATTCACTATTTTCTTTGGCCATTTTTGTCAATGTTCGTTTATATTTCCACCCATATATTCCTCCCCCCCCTCCTGTAATGTAGAGCTTAACATCAAACCCTTTTTGACGAACTTTTTTCAATATCTGAATAGCTTTATGAGGAGCTTTAGCTGCTGTCCATCTTCCACTACAAATAAAAGCATTTTCTTTTTGCTCCCAAGATATATTTTGAGGATCAACTAAAACAGGTGGATACACAACTTTAGAATCAACAGCATATTTATCTTTGAAGTATTTAGATACCACAAAGGAATTTGTAATTGATATATTAAGTTTGATATTCTCTAAGGAGAAGTTAGAAATTTTACCGTACAGTCCATCACAGGGAATCACATTAACCCAATGAACATATTGAATTCCTACACGACCAAAATCTACAGCATTGTAACCAGATAATAGTAAATCATATTCCTGATTATGAGCTTTTAGATAGCGTAGCAGAAGATGCATTGCTAAGATTGTTAACTTTCTATTATTCGCAAATAAGAATTTTAACGAACCCTGAGTTACTGTAGGAAAGATTAGCTTAACTTTTACTATTTCCTGAGAAAGTTGAGTTCCATACATGGAATTTAGTTTGTCAAAATCTACATCAAAAAGAGTAAATAGTGTCAGATCATATGTTTCTTTTAAAGCTTCTAATATCCACAGACAAACTGATTCTGCACCTCCACCAGAAAATAAGGGATAAAAGACAGCAACTGACTTTTTTGTAGAGACTTTTTCTAAACTATCAATACTCATTGGTTTAACGATGTTTTTTACTTAAAAATAAATATACTATTCATTAATTGATAATCAATAATGGATAATCTCCTCATTTAAAACCGTAACGGAATTGAATATAAGGCAATTTCCTAGCACTTTTTTCTCTTGAAATAGAAGACTGTAAAGCAGATTGATTAATTGTCCATTAGTAAGGTAATGTATAATTTTTTTCTAGATCATGTAAATATCTTTACGAGAGCTTTTTTCCCTTCTTGACTATTAGCTACTCCCTTTTTAATAGGACTTGGTTTCCTATTTCAAATGAAAATTATCTTCCATAGAGTTTGAAGGGGAGCTAAATTTCCATGTTGATTTAAGTTAAATAACATAAAGCTCCCTTGGTAAAGACAGGGCAAAAACTTAGATTTTTAAGTTAACTTTAGTTTACTCAAAGCCAGTATTTTGAAATCAAGTCATAGTGTCCAGCTTGCTCAAGTGGATACCATCCTTTCTCTATTTTTTCTATGATATCTGGCAAAGCTCTGATAAATTCTGGACTGCGATCTTTAGGATGAATTGTCCACGCCTTGGGAGAACTCATACTTGCTCGTACATAATTAGTTTTCTCTAACTTCATAGATACCATAATCTCCCAAGAATCCAGCTTGCCTTTACCAGTATAGTAGTTTAAGATAGTCCTTAGGCTTAGTGGTAATTGATTAAGAAACTTTTTTTTGTAAGAACGCCACAGAACTGGTAATGGCAGTAACTTATCAAAGCGTTTACGGTTAATCAGATAGACCCTACTGCTAAAAAATTTGAATTTATAAAACCCCCCTGCTTCTGGTTTTAGGGGCTTATTTTGTTGGTATATAGTACCATCCTTAGTTGGAGGTCCTGTCAATGGTCTAATTGCCATTATTTCGGGATGTTGCTCCATCAACTTCATACCTTCATCTATCCAACTATAATCTGCTTCCTGATGTAGAAGCATATCACTGTCATAATGCAATACATAATCTCCAGGTACAGATTCTATGTGAAAAATTGACCCCAAAATTGGATAACCTTTATAGTTATGAGTGGGTTTAATCGGACTACCAAAATGCTTTTGGTACATTTTTTGTTGATAAGTTTGGTCATAGTTAATATCCACAACTTTATCTACAATACCTTCACTTATCAGTGTATTACAGCAATCTCTAAGGTCACTTAGAGTTCCAATACCAGGGCGCATAACTTTATCTCCAGATAGAGGTGCTGTATCCATACACAAAACTCTTTCGATAAAATTAAAATTACTCATTCTCACTAGATGAGGAATAGTATGCATCATAAAAGGTATGTCTGTTCTTGCTACTAAGATTGATAGTGAACAGCTATTAGATAACATTAATTATACCTCCTTATTAAAATGCTGGACAGAAATATGGAAAATTTTCACTTGACATAACGCTTTCCTATTAGACTTCTCCATAAAAAGTTCTCAAACTATTACACCGCTGTTCCCAAATTGGCATTTTTGGAGATGCCTATTGCATCAGTTAGTATTTAGACAAAAAAGTAGTGGAATAAAATAAGTTCAATTATGAACAAGAAACCCTTTTTTTAAGCTTATAATATCCACAAACCAACTGATTGTGATCCTCTCCTCCACCAGAAAATAAGGGATAAAAGACAGCAACTGACTTTTTTTGTAGAGATTTTTTCTAAACTATCAATACTCATTGGTTTAACCATGGTTAATAATATGGGTATAAACTATTTATTTATCATTTTTTTCTACATTGTGTCAATATCTTTACTAGAGCTTTTTAAAGTTTAACTTTTGCGTTTATATAGTCATTCTGAATAAGACTGGGACGAGTGTTTCTTTACCTATAAAGGGTTTCAGCTAAAAAAGTGTTTCATCCTTATTTGAAATGACTATAATTATGTATGTGATATGATAATCCACATACTGGTGAGATACCAACAATCAATTTTTTTGGGAGAGAGGTTTGCTTAAGAGCTTACCCCAAAAGGTTTTCCCTAACAATAAGATTGTAGATTATTGATTTAATCATAATCAGATAACTTAAGCATTTGATATACTCGTTTAAACTAATTAATCATCAATTCATAATGTTTAGGATAGTATAGTAATGTCAAAACATTATATCTTTTTTACTAGAAGAGCTTTACCTCTACCAAATATAGCAAGCCAAGTTCAAGTAGCTCATTCCCCTAATGCTGCTGCTAACCTGGGGTACTCAACTGTATTAGCCTGTATTTCTCAAGGTCAAGATGCCTCAAACCCAGTCAAATGGTTACGTCCATTTCAACCGAAAAAAGCGGAGCCAAAATTAGTAAGAGCATACAATATTCAAGATAAATCAAAAGTAGTCAAATTACCCATACCGTGGCCTATAGATACATGGGGTGGAAAATGGACAAGTGTAAGTACAGTCGTATCAAAGTATTATTTCCGATTTCATATACTTGCTCATGCAAAAATTGTACATACTAGGGACGGGAATTTTGTGGAAGTAGCAATTAAACATGGAGTACCAGTAATCTATGAACAACACCACCACAAGGACCGCAAGTTTGACCTAAAAATTGTCAACAGTCCTCTGTTTCCAATATCAATAACTGTTGCCGATACAGTTAGAGAAAGTACGATCGAAAATGGAATGCCCGCTAATAAAATCATCAAGCTTCATAATGGTTTTAATATTGGGTTTACACAGAGGCAACCAGAAGCAGCTCAAAAGTGGCGTGAAAAACTCTTGAAAAATAATAGTCAGCATTTAGTTGTTTACTCTGGAGGATTGTATCAATTTAAAGGGATCGATATGTTAATTGATGTAGCTAAAGAACTTCCACAAATTCAATTTGCATTTGCTGGAGGTGATGAGTCACAAGTAAAAACTTATCAACAACAAGCTATAAAAAAACAAGCTAATAATGTAACTTTTTTGGGTTTCTTAGCTCAAAGTGAATTAGCTACTTTACTACAAGCAGCAGATATTCTTGCTCATCCTCACTGTATGACTCAGGCAGCAACTTTTACTTCTCCACTAAAATTTTTCGATTACCTAGCATCGGGAACTCCAATGATAGCAACTGAAATACCACCTTTGGAAGAGTTTAAGTCATCAAATGTGGTTGCAGGTTGGTGTGAACCAGATCACCCTGTTGCATTTTCCCAATGTATTCAAAAGGTTCTTTTAACTAATCCTAGAAAAGAAGAAGGATATATAAAAAGTATTGAATATGCTAAAGAGTTTTCTTGTGAAAATCGGATTAGTAAGATAATGAGTTATGTTGATGAATCTATGCGCCCAGAAAAAATATCTTGATGTCAGCACTCAGCTAAAGGAAGAAGGAAGAAGAAAGAGAGAAAGTATGAAAATTTATCTAGATTAATATCTCAAAAAATATTACATATTTAAAGTTAGGATTCGGGAGTCATAATTAATAGCTCAAATACCATTTTTTAGGTCGGAAATCCTCTTTTTTTGTCAAAAGAAAAAATAATTTTATAGGTAAAAAAAATGAGTGAAAAAATTGTTGGAATGCTGACCAGTTACCGAGGTTTAAACCAATGTGATTGGTTATGGAAACAAACTCCCCATAGTTTTGGTAAGTGGGGAAATATAATTATGGATGCAAATCATCCCCAACCAGATTTCCTCTTAATGTATCAGTTTGATTTTCCCCGTAAAACACAAAATCAAGCTAAATCATGGCGGGAATACATAAAGCATTTATATAAACCCAACAAAACAGAACCAGATATTAGAGAAAAATTGCGTGGGGTCTCCAAAGAAAAAACTATTTTTTTACTTAGAGAACCACCTTTAGATAAAGTAGTAGAATACAATAAGTTCAATTATGAACAAGCAAAAATTTATTCCAGTTATGTTTCTGGGCCAGATGATTTTGCACCAGTACCAGATTATATGCCTGCTATTTGGTATGTAGGTAATTCATTTCGAGAACTGAATGAGATGGGAGTACCAGAAAAAGTAAAAACTTGTAGTTGGATTACTTCTGGTATTAGTCGTACAATTAACCATCGTCAACGTCTGGCATTTCTAAAGTTTGTACAAGAAAGTGAGTTTGAGTTTGATTTGTATGGCCGTGGTTTACCAGATTGGGCTAAAACTTCAGGGGAAGTTCAAAATAAGTGGCACGCAATGGCTCCTTATTATTACAACCTCTCAATAGAAAATTATGCTGATAATAATTTGTATGTCAGTGAGAAATTGTGGGATGCTCTATTATGTTGGTGTTTGCCAATTTATTATGGAGGTCCAGGAGCAGATAAGTTATTGCCCCCTGGTAGTTTTTTGAGACTGCCAAGTATGGATGAAAAAGGGCTATCATACATAAAAGAGGTTACTTCTACTTCTGATGCTTGGCATGAGGCTAAAAATGCAATTGCTGAGGCTAGACAGATTATTCTTCACAAACTTAATCTACTCAATTGGTTATCTGAATTTGTCACGAAATTTTCCTAACTAGAAATTTAAGATTTATTTATGGATGGTATTTGTACTCTTGGAAATGATGTTGTTTATGACCAACTTGTGGCACTGTTAAATAGTATAGAAGCAATTCAGGGACCAGAGATGCCAGTATGTGTTTATCCCTATAATGACAATACTGAAAAAATTCAGGCTGAAATTGCTAGGAGACCAAATGTACAGTTGTATAGCGATCGCCAGTCAATTGAAAAGTGGGATAAATTTGTTCGTGATGTTTGGGATACTCACCCCACTGCTCGTCAACGTTGGAGTGAGGTAGGGAGTGAGTCTTATCATCGAATTGGTACTCATCGTCGTTATGGTGCATTTGATGGACCTTTTGACCGTTTCATTTATATGGATGCTGATACTATATTAATGTCTCCTTTGGATGTAGTTTTTCAGCAACTAAATCAAAATGATTGGGTTATTTATGATTTTCAATATAAAGATTTGACTCATGTTTATGATGTTTATTCTACTAAAATGAATGAATTATTTACCTCAGAACGTCTGGCATCTGAGGTATTTTGTTCGGGATTTTATGGTAGTAAAAAAGATATATTTGATGCCGAAAAAAGAGATTGGTTATTGAGTAAACTTCAGGATGGTGAGGCAGAAGTTTTATATCCAATGGCTCCTGACCAAACTATTCTGAATTATATGGTTATGCGGTTAAATTTGAAATTTAAGAATTTAGCTATTAGTTTGCCTCCAAATGAAAGAACAGGTAACAGTGTTACCTCTAAACATTTTGAAGAGCAAGACCATATTGTTTACGATCGTGGTAAGCGGTTAACATATCTTCATTATATTGGAGTTTCATCTAAAGCATTTGCTAAAATTTGTGCTGGAGAAAATATTGATATTCCTTATCGAGATATATTTTTATATTATCGCTATCTCCACGAACCAGAGAAAAGACCTAAGTTTATCGGGAAACCAAAACCTTATAATCCGCCACCAAGTTTAATTGATAAAATCTTCAAGAAAATTGGATTATCAAAATGAAAGGAATTTACATTGTCGCCAATGATAAGGTACTTGATAACACAATTGCTCTGCTGAAAAGTATCAGATTATATGATTCTGATACTCCAATTATGATGATTCCTTTTGATGAAAATTATCAGCAGGTAGCAGAAATAGTTACAAGTAAATATGGAGTAGAAATTTATCCAGACCTAGAATTTGTAGATAATCTTTGCAATCAACTATATAGTATTTTTGGTCAAGGCTTTTTTAACACTCCTAACAAACAAAAAAAACAAGCTTGTTGGTTCGGACCGTTCGATGAATTTCTGTATATAGATGTTGATATTGTTGTATTTGAAAAAATAGCTGATAATCTCAGATATCTGGAAGATTACGATTTTCTGTGTTGTGACTATCAATATTTAAGTGGGATTAAAAATGTCTTTACATCCAAAGTTATTGAAGATAAAATATTCACTGAAGAACAACTTAAAGATGTATTTAATAGTGGGTGGTGGGCATCAAAGAAAAACCTATTTACAGAAAATGAATTATATGAAACATTTGCCGAATGTGCTGCCCATACCGAATATTTTGACTTTTCTGAAAAAACCACAGACCAGCCAATTTTCAACTACATAGTATTAAAACATATTTCTCGGCGACTGAATCTAGTTAGACGGCCAGAAGGTAAAGGTCCCGGAAGTTGGGCAGGTAGTCCCCATTTTCAACAGGAAGGCGATCGCTTGATTGACCCTAAAGTAGGTAAACCCGTACAATATTTACATTGGGCAGGTTTTCGGATTGAACCAGGGTGCCCTTATTGGGATATTTGGGAGCATTATCGATATCTGGGCGAAGTTAAACCTACTTACCATCCACAAAAAACTGAAAAGAAAAAAAGTGTAGGGCAAAGGTTTATTGATAAAGTTAAAAATATAGCTCGGCAAATCAAGAAAAGTTAGGGTCATTTTAGTTATCAGTTATCAGTTATTAGTACCTTTGACTCAAGTCTAAAGTTAGAAATTAGAACATAAGTTACGGCAAGGTACTATATAGAACCCATTTGGTATCTTTGGAAAACTGTAGTTTTTTGGATCTTGAGTCAAGAGTGAGAGAAATAGAATAGAGGAAAAACATCCCTATTAATGTCCTCTATAGCACTATCTTCGCTACTATCCCACTCTCCTACTCCCCCCTCTCGCCAAACTTTCTTCTCTCCCCAAAATCCCAATCTATAGATCCCAAATGGCTTCTATAAAGTTAATGATCTATGAAAGTATATTACTACAAAGATTTTTTATCTCCAGTTCGGTTATTAAATGATTGGCTCATACAAAAAAAACAGGTTCAGAATTACTTCAAATCACTAAAAACTGCTCTTGTTATTTAAGTAAAACTGAAACAATAGAAAGACCTACAATTCAACTATAAGAAAAACTTGAACAATTAAAAAATAGATTTCAAAGGAGAGATGAAAAAATGAAAGAATATTGTTTTGCCACACTAGCAGTAGGGAAAGAATATCAACAACTAGCTTTGCTTTTAGCCAAAAATATTGAAATATATGCTCCTGAAACTAAATTAGTGATTTTAACTAAATAATCCCAAATATTTTGATAAGCAATCCAATGTTTTAGCTTATAAATATCAAGGTCAGAGTGTAAAAATCTATAATGACAAAAGATTAGTTTTAGAGAAAGCTTTATCTATGTATAATAGTTGTATCTTTGTAGATGCAGATATAAGAATTTCAGAAAAATTACCGGAATATCTAGAGTTTTCACCTGGAATACTTGCTTTTAGCTCATGCAGTATGATTAAATTTATGACTAAAAAAAATGATCGACCAAACATTAGAAATAAAAAATATTGGTTAAACCAAGAAATAATTACAAAAGTTGCTAATTATTGGCAAATCAACTTAGAAAAAGCCAAATTTGTTCAAGAATATTTTTTTACAGTAACTAAAAATGAAAAATTCGATGATTTTCTAAAAACATGGGAAATACTTGCTGGTTATTTTGAACTTAAAAGTATCTATGCTGGTGAAGGTAATATTATAGGATTAGCAGCAGCTAAAGCAGAATTTCCCCTTAATTATGATTACGAGAAAAGAATTAAATTTTTCAAAGACAGAGTAACCCTTGCAAAAATTCGCAAAGAACAAGAAGTTAATGAACAAGAATTACAATTTTTAAAAGAAAGAAGAAGTATTGCTTATTATCCGAATATCTTTGTAAAAATAAATAAAAGATTGAAAAAGAAGTTAGTGTTTTGGATTCGTTTATTGATTTTAAAAATTACTAATTCAGGATATCAAGAAATATATCGGTGTTTTGATGGGCAAATCAAAAACAATTAGAACTAATTTATAACGTAAATGTTAAGAGTCTGAATTCTTTTTGACAAGCTGCAAAAAGTTAGCATTTTGAGCAGACAAGATTCTCACTCCTCACACAACAACCCTCCCTCAAATTCTGCTTTTTTTCAGCAGAACCCTAAATATTTATGTGACATCCTACAAGAGAATTCACCTAAAAATTAATTTTATTAGAATTCAATCAATATTCCACTCATAAGGTTTATTTAGTTCCCCTGCGAGAGAATTAAAAATAGCCAAATTCTCCACAGATAACTCATTTTTCCAACGCAAATCTAACTTAATCTGTAAACCCAGTTCTTCATCATAACTACCGTGGATTTCTTCTATCCCTATCAATATGAAAAATGCTATAAAACAATTTAAAAGGGATTTTTATTTGTTTAATCCTTTGCTAAAAGATTTTTTTAAGGTCATTTCAACTAGTTAGCAGGGGGCAAACCGTTGCAATATTTGCACTGGGCGGGAATTAAGATTGAACCAGGATGTCCTGATTGGGATATTTGGGAGCATTATCGATATTTGGGGGAATTTAAACCAACCCACTATCCTCAAAAAACAGAGAGGAAAAAAAGTTTAGGACAAAGAATCTGGAATAAAGTAAAGAAAAGTATTAACTTTTGAAAGGAAAAACTATGAGTAATAGCACTAAAGATTTTTGTTTTTGTACTTTGGTTCTAGGTCAAAGATACCGTGAAATTGCTAAGGAATTAATTAGAGATTTGGAAAAATATTCTCCAGGCACATCATTAGTAATTTGCACAGATGAACCAGATGATTTTAGTAAATACCAAAACGTTATCGCTTTCAAGCATCAGCAACAAGGGATTTTATTTTGCTATAACGATCGACGATTCGTTTTTCAAGCAGCTTTATCATTATTCAGAGTAACTATTCATATTGATGCGGATACAAAAATTGTAGATACCATACCTGAAGATATTAAATGGAACCCCGGAATCACTGGAGGTCAAGGAAATTTAGTGCAGCACTTCAACAAATATCATTCTCACAGATTTGCAGATTTAAAAAAGGTTGCTGATAAGTTACATATTTCAGAAGAATCATTTAATAATGCCAGTTGGATAGGTGAATCCTTATATACTATAGTTCGAGATGAAGGCAGAGAAATAGAATTTTTAGAGACTTGGGGTAAAATTTCAACATATATGGAATTGAAAGGATTTCATGTAGGAGATGGAAATCTCATGGGATTAGCAGCAGCAAAAGTAGGATGGAATGTTAATAGTAGAGTTGATAGTGAAGCTTGGCAGAAGCTTGATCGAGTAAGAAAACATTGGGATGCTTCTCATAGTAGACCAAAGGCTAAATTCTGGGATAAGTTAAGCAAGAGAATAGGTTATCATTATCGTTTAAATAAAACTAGGATAATGGCTTTAAGAGATTTTAATTTTTATTATCGATGAGCAGTACAAAATCGGGTTGCTATAAACACCGAGGATAATATCAAATAGATTGAATATTTATTAGAGTTGTTGGGTGAAATGCTAGAATTGAATTATGAAAAATTTGAGTCAAAAAAATACATACAAAAATACATATATACTTAACAAATTACGACTGTGGAAGTGACAGCTAGGTTATGGTATTGATGATATATTTAGAACTATCTTATGGCAAAACAATGAGATAGTTAATCACAAAGAAATTAGAGTTGTTGGCTTGAGACGTACAGGTAATCATGCTATTATTAATTGGATGAGAAAACGGCATCATGGAGAAGTATGGCATCTTAATAAAGTTCCGGTTAAAAGAAACCCTTACCGTTTTTTATACGAACATTATCCTCAGGAAAAATTAAGAAGAGAAGCTAGTGGTGATTTTCTTAAAAAAGATTGTTTAATTTATAGTTATGAGGATTATGAACTTGAACAAATAGCTTCTCAAAGTTTTGAGAATAAACATGATATTTATCTAGGAAAAAGTGCAGTCAGGTATGATGTATTAATCCTCAGAGATCCTTTTAATTTGATGGCAAGTAGACTTAAGAAGGACTATATGACAGTCAGAAATAAAAATAAAACTATTGTTGATTTATGGATTTTTTATGCTCAAGAATACTTGGGTGAAACACAGTATTTGAAGAACAATAAAGTTGTATGTAATTAGTTACAATAAGTGGTTTGCAGATATAAATTATCGTCAGGAACTATCTTCACAGTTGAATTTAGAGTTTTCTGATGCAGGTATTAATGAAGTAAAATGGCAAGGTAGCGGGAGCTCTTTCGATGGGCTTAGTTTTCAAAGTAAAGGCTCTGAAATGAATGTTTTAGGGAGGTGGCAAGAATTTGTTAACGACCCATTATATTGCAGTTTATTGAACAATCAAGAATTAATAGACTATTCAGAGAAGATATTTGGTTATATTCCTGGTACAGAAAGTTTACCAATTGGGAAATCCTAAATATAGTTGTTATTTATCAATCAAGAAATAGAGATAAAACTTAATTGGAAGGAGAAATAACTGATGATTTATGGATAAGAATTGATTTTATTTTTGATTTTTGGATAGGTCTATTAATCATAAATATTGCTCTGCTGATTAAATCTCAAAGCACTGACAGATAGAGGTTTTAGCCTTTTTGGAGATTTTAAAAAATGCTAGGTTTTCGGTCTTACGAGCTGCAAAAAGTTAGGGTTTTGGGCAAGAGTTGGGCAAAAAAATTACTCCCCCACTCCCCTACTCCTTAAAAAGACTTCTTCAGCAAACCCTAAATATCAATTTATTTTACTTCCTACAAGGGAATTCAGCTAAAAACTAATTTTATTATAATTCAATCAATATTCCACTCATAAGGTTTATTCAGTTCCTCTGCTAGAGAATTAAAGGTTGCTAAATTCTCCGCAGATAACTCATTTTTCCACCGCAAATCTAACTTAATTTGGAAACCCTGTTATTCATAATAACTGCTGTGAATTTCTTCCACTCCTTTTTGTTTTAAACCTCTATATTTTCTGATTAAAGCATTAGTACCTCGACTGCCAACAATATGATGGTGTTCGTGTTTCTAAAACTCAACCATATCGGGGCAAAATTCTATTCCTAAAAACCGACAGATATTAGTTAATACTTATTCTGGTTTACTCGCTAACTCTTCATAACGAACAAGCATTTTTTGACCTCCAGAAAAATTGTCATAAAAATCTTGCTGTTCTTTAAATAGTCTTACCCACTTTTGACTAATTTCCGATCTAGTCTTATCTGGATAAATTCTCGAATATGAATTAACTACTGCTCTACCATCTCTAACCATCCGAATTACATAAGGATAGATCGCACCCTTTTGAAACTCCCTATTTTTCAATTGCTGGGAAACCTACGGAAAATATTTACTCGAATCAACCAATATTTGAGTTTTTGTTTTCTCAAAAAGAATAGTATATGGGTTAAGAATATTATCCTTCCCTACTAACCCTCTGACAAATCTTTCAATCTTCAAAGGAATATATTTGTTTAATCTATGATTACTAATTCCAGCAGCAAATCTCTTCAACTCTGCTTCGTCAAAATTATCTATCCAAAACCTACTTTCTTCTAAAGCAGCTAAATTTCTTTTTCCTTTCTTTACGAATTTGGGCAACTTACTAATTTCTCCCAAAGAAAAAGTTTGGGGATGACTACCTAGCATTAAATCTAATAAAGTCGAACCAGAACGACCTATCCCAAAAATAAAAATGACTTTTTTGTGATCCATAAGTTAATTGCCAAATAATTGATTATCTCTGAAGGAAATTAACACCTACAATGACTTTACCCATTCCCATTCTCTTTGCAACCCCTCTTTCAAAGAAACTTGAGGTTGATAACCCAAAATTTTCTGCGCCTTAGAAACATCAGCACTGGTATGACGAGCATCTCCCCTAGCTTTTTCCACAAAATTTTTCTTAATTGGACGTCCTACTATTTCCTCCATCATATTAATAACTTCTGCTAATACTACCCGACTACCCCCACCTATATTAAATACCTCACCCACTGCTTCCGGTACTGTACCTGCTGCTAAGTTAGCTGCTATTGCATCACTCACAAAAGTAAAGTCTCTAGTTTGCTGACCATCCCCATAAATAGAAATTGGTTCATCTTGCAAAATCCACTTAAAAAATTTATGAAAGGCCATATCAGGTCTTTGGCGAGGACCGTACACTGTAAAGTAGCGCAAATATACACAGGGTACACCAAAATTCTGATGATACAGCTTACCTAATCGTTCTGCTGCTAACTTAGTAATTCCATAAGGGGATACTGGTTGAGGACAAATAGTCTCAGGAGTGGGAAAAGTTTCAGCATTACCATATACAGAGGAAGTAGAAGCATAAACTAACCTTTTCAAGTTGGGCGCATCTTTAGCAGCTTCTAAAATTATTTGAGTAGCATTTATATTACGTTCTGTATAAGCACGAAAACCTTCACCCCAACTAGCACGAACACCTGCTTGGGCAGCTTGGTGATAAACTATATCTACATCTGTCAGTAACTCTGACCAATTTAAAGATTGAATATCATTTTCTATCAATTGAAAAGCGGAATGGTCTTTAAATTGAGAAATATTCTGACGCTTCAAAGCAGGGTCATAGTAATCATTAAATTGATCGATGCCTATTACTTTTTCTCCTTGATTTAAAAGAGTTTCTGCTAAATGAGAGCCAATAAATCCACCTACTCCTGTTACGATAATATTACTCATTTTTTTTTGCTATATCTATATTATTAGATTGACTATTTCTTGAAATTAATAGGGAGTATAGCTGAAGTTAGAAGTCAGAAGTTAAATTCGTAGCACGGACTAATATTTGAGATCGGCAAGAATGTTATAACCGCCCTGACAACTGCTATATATATGTTCAAATCTCGATTGGAAAATTTCAATTTTCTTCCTTGATACCCCGTTCCATCTTATCTAAAATTTTAGTAAGCTGAATCCAGACAACTAAGCCAGTTCCTAGAGTTAAAGGCAAACAAATAGAATAAGCAACTAAATTAGTAAATCCAAATAACTGTAAACTTGAGGATAAAAAAATTAATGCACCACTAGCAGTACCTAAATAAGGAATTTGTAATGTTAATCCTCTCATAGTTTCTATGTTGCAAGTAGCAGGATTTTCTGACCAATCTTGAACCAGTTGCTTAATTAATTTAGCAAATACTACTCCCGAAGATAAACTCATCAACAAACCAACTGCAATTAAAATATAGGGAGGTTGAGGCAGATTATACACAAAAAAATACTTCCTTGATTGATACTTTTTATCTTCTAAAGTAGGTTGGTTAAACTAAGCTTTTTCCTGCTCCGCATAGCTTCTGTTTTTCATATCGTGGTAATGCGTAGCATTTAATAGGAAAGCTTTTCCAAAGGAGCAACCCAACTTGGATAAACCAGTTTTTGTTGGGTTTCCTTCGTCAATCCAACCTACAAATATTATGCTTGAGTAATGCTAAGTCGATATTACATAATTATTCATCCAAGAAAAACTGTTTTGCTTTTAGTCATAATTTGACTTTACCAGAATTAACTAATTAATTTTGACCTTTAATTCAGTAATATCAAGACATCAATTAATTAATTTTCTTTTTGCTCAATAATAATTAAAGTATAATACTCGTTTAATTATTCACTAACAGGAGATTTTAGGGAAAAATTATGACGACTTATTCCTTATTTTCCTAGTGATTTGCAAAATATACTATTCAATTCTGACTGCTGTACAATACCTACCAAATTCTGGCAAAACCATGAAAAACATGGCAATCAAAAGTTTTCAAGCTTGCTTCCTGCTGCAACCAGGGAGGTGGGCCTATTCCAGTCTACAGACTTAACTTCGGGTAGACCCACCCTAAAAAATTGATTAACTTCCCCTTTATCTATTATTGCCTGAAATTGCCAGGGATTTTAATACCAGCAATCAGCTCCTGAGTCCTAACTCCTTGCTTGAGAATTTGTCATTGCCATTACAGAAGGTAAAATTGCCGCAGCTCTGTCTGTGGAAAATTCTGCTAGAGCACCCAGGGCAAGATTAAACAAACGACTTGGTTGAAGGTCATCTTGAATTAAACCCCACAGACGACTAACCTCTTCTGTGTGAATCCGATCGTCTTCTACCATTGCTAGTATCAATTGTTTTCGGAGAAATTCACCCTCTTCGCTCAAAAGATATTGTAAACCTAATTGGGCAGTAGGTAGTATATCAAAATTTTGATCTGTCCGAGCTATACCAATTAAATTTTCTAGCCTTTGCCACTGAAACTTTCCATCTTTAAATAATACTTCAATCAACCGACGACGTAATGCTGGGGACTCACCTTTTAATAACCTTCTTGCCACATAAGGATAAGCTACATCTACAATTCTAAAATCTGGATTTAGGGAAAGAGCTAAACCCTCTTCGGTAACTAGAGAACGAATAATCAGAGCAAACTTAGCAGGTACTCGGAAAGGGTAATCATACATTAATTCCGAGAACTTATCTGTAATTGTCTTAAAGTTAAAATCCTTGACTTTCTCGCCCAGAACATCTCCCAGTACAATTTCCAGAGCTGGTATGATTGGCTGAATATTCACATCCGGTGCAAGAAACCCAAGCTTGACAAAATCTTTAGCCAACTCCTGATAATCTTTATTAATCAAATGAATTACTGAGTCAACCAAATTTTCTTTAGTTTCCTGCTCCAGTTGATCCATCATGCCAAAATCAATGTAGGCCATTCGACCATCTGTTAAGGCAAATAAGTTGCCAGGATGAGGATCTGCATGAAAAAAGCCAAACTCTAGTAACTGACGTAAACCGCTAGTTACACCTACTGTAATTAGAGTATCAGTATCAAGACCTGCTGCTTGAACTCTTTCCGTATCTAATAATTTAATACCATCAATCCATTCCAAGGTCAAAACATGGATAGTAGTATAACGCCAATATATTGATGGTACTTTCACACTTGGGTCATCAGCAAAATAGGTCGCAAATCTTTCTGCATTACGCCCTTCATTTATATAGTCAATCTCTTCAAATAGCTTTGTGCCAAATTCATCTACGATTAGGGATAGATCGTGGCCGAGATTCAGAGGCAACCACGGAGCTAACCAACTTGCTGCCCAACGCATTAAGAATAAATCAAGAGTTATGATGGGTAGTAGGTTGGGTCTTTGAACTTTTATTGCTACATTTTCGCCACTCTGAAGTTTTGCCTGATAAACTTGACCCAGACTAGCTGCTGCAACTGGTCTGGGAGAGATTTCGCTATATATATTGTTGATGTTTTGGCCTAATTCTGTCTCAATAATTGAGATGGCTGTCTTGTTGTCAAAAGGTGCTAACTGGTCTTGTAATTTTATTAGTTCTTCTAAGAAGTCTTTCCGAATTAAGTCGGGTCTTGTGGATAGTGCCTGACCTACTTTAATAAATGTTGGTCCTAAGCGAGTTAGTATTTTTCGCAGTTGAGTCGCTCGTTCGGGAGTATCTTCTACTTTTTGATATCGCCATTTGTCCCACAAAACTCCCAAAAGAAAACTAGCAAAAGAAAAAACTATAACCAGAAATCTCCAGATTACTAACCAAAGACGGTAATGGTAATATTCAGCGATCGCTTCTGGATCGTACCGTCTATTTGAACTCAAGTGATTTTCACCCACTTTTAATATTTTCCTCTTAAATTTTATATTTTTTATTTATCGTTCTTATAAGCTGAAGGTGTAATGGATAATTAATAATTAATAATTAATAATTAATAATTTAGAGAGAGTTTTCATTATCCATTATCCATTGTTCATTATCAATTAATGAACACCTTTTTCAATGGTTTGAGTTAAATATGACTTACGGCTTTTTTAGGCTTCAACACTACACATAGTGTGGCACTATAGTTTTGATTTACTATATATAGGGTTTTTGCATAAGCCATCTGAAAAAAGGGGAGGGTGTTTCACCACACAAATAAATAAAGGGTAATTGTTACTCTTCTGTACTTAGTTATATTTCTCGAGCTGAAATTTTTCCTTCATCTTTTTCTTGTGTATTGCTCCCTTTTTCTACTTAACTAATGGCAGATTTTCAGTAATTCAGAAGGTATATAAAGTTTGACCCTTGCTGTCTTACATTAACTTTTTTTTATTTTCATTAAGTATAGTATACAAAACTACAAATTTCCCAAAGAAATTTTAAAGAAATATTAAAGTCTAAACTATTATCAAAATAATTTGGTCGCGCCACCCCACCTTTTAAGGTAAAATCCTTTTGGATAGTTGCTCAAAATGCCCGTTACAAAAACAATTTCTCTAACTCGCCAATCCGACGCCTCCCCTATCTGACTTCTGAGTTTGTTTTGTTAAAGTTGTTGTAAACAATCTTTCAAAGCAAATATAACTTGTTCTTGTTGTGACTGAGAAAGTTCAGGAAACATAGGCAAGGACAAAACCTGATGGCAAATTTGTTCTACAATTGGCAACTGACGGTATGCTAAAGATTTGTAAACAGGCTGTAAATGTAAAGGTGTGGGATAGTAGATTGCTGAACCTATTCCCTTGTTTTGTAGCTGAATACGAACCCAATCGCGCAGAGAACTAGAAAAATGAGACTTTGCTGTAGCTTCTAAATCTTGACTTTTAAGCATAATTGTGTATTGATTCCAAACACATTTACCTCCAGGTAACTCTTGAGGAGGAACTACAGCAGTTATGCCACTAAGAAATTTATGGTAAATATCTGCTGAGTCACGACGTTGCTGATTCCAAATATCTAGATAACGTAACTTAACTTGCAGAATTGCAGCTTGTATGGTATCGAGACGACTGTTAATACCGATGTGTTCATAAAAATATTTGGCAGACTGTCCATGATTTTTGAGTATCCGCACTTGAGTAGCGATCGCCGGATTATTTGTGGTCAGAGCACCTCCATCTCCAAAAGCTCCTAAATTTTTAGTAGGAAAAAAACTAAAACAACCAATATCACCAAAAGTTCCGACTTTTTGGTTCTGCCATTCTGCTCCGGTAGCTTGGGCACAGTCTTCTATGACTATTAAGTTATACTGGCGAGCGATCGCCATCAACCTGGTCATATCTACAGGTTGACCAAATAAATGTACTGGTAAAATAGCTTTTGTTTTTTCAGTTATAGCTGCTTCAAGTTGTTGAATATCTAAGTTAAAAGTCTGGGGGTCAATATCGATAAAAATTGGAGTTGCTCCTACTGCACTAATTACTTCAGCAGTAGCAAAAAAAGTGAAAGGAGTAGTAATTACTTCATCTCCAAGTCCAATATTTACAGCTCGCAAAGCTAGAAATAGAGCATCAGTGCCAGAATTACAAGATACACAATGAGGTACGTTTATATAGTTAGCAAATTGTTGTTCAAAGTCATCAACAATAGAACCACCAATGTAGCGACCAGAAGCAAGTACCTCTTGAACTTTGGTGTTTATCTCTTCACCAATAATTTTATACTGTTGTGTCAAATCTAGGGGAGGAATATGAGTCATATTAAGAGTAATAAATTAAAAGGATATAAAAGGCTAGTAAAAATTATTGATATGATAAACGGCTCCAAGCAAAGGAGCTACTGTTATAGAAGTTTTCAGTATAAATGGAACACAGACTAAATAGTGTAGGGAGATTTGATGGAATTTCCCTACTGTGGTCTAATAAAGTGAAAAATCCCGTAAAGTAATTTTTATAAAAATAATAAATATAAATCTTGCCACAATCTAAAGATAGATTTTTTTTAAATTAAGCTCAGAGAAATTTTTCTTAATTTACGACTTTTGGTAGTAACATAACTAACCTTGACTTTAGTAAGTTTATATATAGAAAGATTAGTCAAAAAAATTATTGGTTATTGGTGATTTAATTAAAATTTGGAATTGCCAGCAATAATTAATCCTAATCTTGTTAATAAATACACTAAAAAAATTATTTAGAGGGATACTTATGTCAACATATTCTGCGATTAAGGTTCAAAACAAAGAAAGTGGAAAAGAGCAAAAAGTTTATTGGGAAGAAGTAAAATATTACTACAACGACAAGATGATTGAAAGTATACAGAAAAGATGTCGCGATCATCTTGGTGGATTAATGTGGGAAGCCATGTCCGACACTTATCAGTCAAATCTGCAAAATCCTCCTGAACTTGGTGTAAATTATGATGAAATGAGTGATGCTTCTAGCTAGTATCAAGATTCATATTATGCCAGAGCTTTATTAGCTTCAGTGACTTTAATTAACTAATAATAGCTAAATCATTTCTTTCCAAGGAACTCAAATATAGATTAACATAAATTAGTAAAACCTCACTAGAAATTAATTCTTCTAGTGAGGTTTGTTAGTATTATTGCTAATGTATAATTGAAGTTTAAAAAATAAATATGATTCAATTAACAATTACTGATATAGCTATGGCTTTAGGACTGATTGCTATAGCTATTGCTCTCTCAGCTTGGCAAAAATTAGGATTAGAATGGCAATTATTAATAGCTACAGTTCGTACTATTGTACAGTTAATATTTGTTGGCTATATATTAGCAATAGTATTTACAACTAAACAGCCTTGGTTGGTGATAGCTATTATCTCTGTTATGTTAACAGTTGCTTCTCTAGTTGCTAGGAATAGAATTAGTCAAAAAATACCTCGGTTATTACCTTTAGTTTGGGGTTCGATTTTAACCAGTACAACTTTAAGTATTAGTTATACAAATTTATTGGTTATTAAACCTGAAACTTGGTATGAACCTCAATATTTAATTCCTTTAGTGGGAATTGTATTAGGAAATGCGATGAATGGAGCAGCGATCGCTGGAGAAAGACTTGTCAGTACAATTAATTCTAATTCCATAGAAATTGAAACTTATTTAAGTTTAGGAGCTACACCCCAACAGGCAGTTGCTAAATATAGAAAAGATGCTATTCGTGCTGCATTAATACCTAATTTAAACCAGATGAGTGTAATTGGAATTGTCACCCTTCCTGGAATTGTTACTGGTCAGTTATTAAGTGGTGTTAATCCTCTGGATGCTGTGGCATATCAAATGTTAATTATGTTTCTTTTGGCTTTTGCAAATTTGGTGACAAGTTTATTAGTTACTTATGGTTTATGTCGGCAATTTTTTAATCAGGATGCACAACTCAAAAATTTATAAAGGTTGATTATAGCAATTCCTATCTTTAGAGTGAGATACAAAATTCATTTTTTCAGGGAGTAGGGAGTAGGGAGTAGGGAATAGTAATTCGGGTTCGGTGGGAATAGCGATGCGACCCCGCGGGGTGCGACAGACACCAAAGGAGTAGGCAGTAGGAAATTGGGGAAACTTTACTTTTGATTTTCCCATATTTCTCAAGTAAGATTTCCCCTAGCTACTAAAAAAAATTTAATGTAGCAGTATTCATTTAGGGAGTAGGGAGTAGGGAGTAGGGAGTAGTAATTCGGGTTCGGTGGGAATAGCGGTGCGACCCCGCGGGGTGCGACAGACACCAAAGGATTAGGCAGCAGGAAATTGGGGAAACTTTACTTTTGATTTTCCCATATTTCTCAAGTAAGATTTCCCCTAGCTACTAAAAAAATTTAATGTAGCAGTATTCATTGAAGTTGGTATAATTTAAAATTAATCAATGACAATATTTATCCATGACCAATTTATCAAACACTATTTAATAGAATTATTATCTAACATAATTATTATCTAACAGAGGTCAGGTAGAAACAAGTAAAGATATATCTAGAGAAATAAGACAAGCTAACGTTTCTTTTATCCCATATGCTCATACTCCTGAGAATTTATTAAACTTAGGTCTACTAGAAAAAATTACTGCCAATGTCTCTATCATCGAACCATTTAGTAATTCAGTTACTTCTAGATAAATTCGTATTTATTTGAAAAAATTATATTATATTTGTGGAAATTTAGAACTATAAATTAATTAAAAAAAATCAGAAAACTAATTAAATCAGTTTACCTCTATTATGGATAATTACACTAACTATTTCACAGGCAATAATTTCGGGAGTTAATTCTGTGAATGATGCAGAATATAGTTTTCCTGGTATTTACACTCTAGGAAATATATTGAGAACCAAAATAGTAGCAGTTCATCAATTACAAAAAAGTTCGGTTTCTTATTTCTCTTTTGACCTTTTGGCCAACCGGGGGATTTTCCTCGGAGTTTGGGTAAACAGGTCGGTGTTCCAATCTCCAATGAAACTTCACTCCAAGCACTAGCAGTGCTTCCGGGGGAGAATTGGACTTGAGGTTTAAGCCCACGGTAAAAGACTATCCATAATATTTTCACGAGCCAACCATAACTGCCAAGTCATCAAAGGCATTAATTGACTCCACTTATCACATTCTTCTTTTTTTTAAATCTATTGAAGAATTGGAAAGTTTGTTGCATAGGGTTTTAAATGAGGGTGAATTAAAAATCAACTGGGAACGAAAAATTAAAAATAAGGGTGGTGCTGTTATCCGAAGTTAAATGCTGAACAGCTTAGAATGGATAAATAGTCAATAGACCTCTGGTGGAAAAGAGGGAACAGGGAACATATAACAGGCAATAGTGAGAAGTAATTGATAATTTCTGGATAAGAATTGATTCTATTTTTAATTTTCACGCCTATGTCTAATAGAATGGATAAATAGTCTCCACATGAACATCTTGCTCTGGAACCAAATCAAGACCTGGTGATAACTGAGCAAATTGTATATCTTTCAAAAACAGAGCACCCGTCTCGGAGTTGTAGGAGACATCGTTAACTGACACTCCGTTGTTCAAAGAAATTATCTCGATGTTCGGGTCAAAATTTATATTCTCAAGATCAATATCTATTTTATTAAGCTTAAAATCAGAGAAATCAATTGATTGATTGAAATCCTTATTAGAGGAATCTACATTAGAATTCGTGAGGGGAGCTACAGCTTGTACATCTGTCGCAGTTGTAAGATTTGAGGAATCTACATCAGAATTCGTGAGAGAATCTACAGCTTGTACATCTGTCGCAATCGTTGCTTCTTCTACTGTCAAAGCTGAATTTACCGCAATAGATGAGACAAATTCTGCAACCGCGACAACTGGCTCGATGATGACGGGTTCAGGTTCATAAACAGGAAAGTGTTTAACATAATTGATTTCAATTTTATCCCCTTCATCGGGATTAAAGTCCTCAATCACACTAATCTTTTCTGGGGTAGTTGTAGTTCGAGAAGAGATTGTAAACGCGAAAGTATCGGCTCCATCGCCACCTTCAGCAAAATCGGAGCTGATTTCTAATCGATCATTACCCTCTCCGCCAAACAGCCAATCTGTATTTATACCTCCATTGAGGGTATCATTTCCAGGACCACCTCTAAGGGTATCTTCACTATATAATCCATTTATTCGATCATCGCCTTCTTCTCCATAGTAGGTTTTTTTGCCATCCTGACCCGGATAAATAAAGTCATTTCCTGTACCGCCGTAGATGGTGTCTTCACCACTTCCACCTCCTAAAACATCATCACCACCATTCCCAAAGATCAGGTCATCACCAGCTCGACCACGGATTCTGTCCCGGTCATCTCCCCCGTTGAGTGTATCATTATCATTTGTACCCTCAATATCGTTAAACATGGTTCGATAAATGTTTGCCATTACGATTTTTGTTTAGCCTCTATTCGTTAACTCTATTTAGAGTATGATATTCACTAGAGTTAGTGTCGCCAATTTGGCAGAAATATGATTTTTTGATTCTCATTTTTTCCTTTAAATATTTCAAGCAATTATTGATGAAGCGATTTAAAAATATTCAAGTTACTGTCATGATGACGAGACTTTGACTAAAACTCGACCTTGAATTTGACCTTGAAGAATTGACTGAATTTTTTGAGGTAACTCCGTCAATGAAATTGTCGAGGCTAATTCACTGAAATGTTAATGTTGAGGCTTCCACGTGGTTGGGAGTTTTGACCAAATTTCGAGACGTTGAGACATCGGACATTTGAAAAAATAACCCTAATTTTTCTTCAAATCTTTAAATACCGAAAAATAAACTTTATTAGGGAACAGGGAACATAGGGAAATTTGACAGGCACTTTCAACATAGAAGAAAAACATTTTTAGATCAAATCCAGTTATCAAAAGTACCTTTTTTAAAATTCCTGTCTAATCCTTCTGCCTTCAGCATTAAATGTATTACCTTGATAGTAAAGCTTCTTTATCAACCGAATTTAGTATTATTATGATTAATTTATGGGACTTGATATAACCTGTTTTTGTAATAAGATAAATTTGGATAAAGTTTAATAACATTTTGATAATAAGTGAAAGCTTCATCTAATTTTCCTTGTTTCTCTAACACTGCTCCTAAGTGATAATGACTCCAGGGAAAATCGGGTTTTATTTTAATAGCTTGATGGTAAGCTTCTACTGCTTCTCTATAGCGATTATTTTCTCTAAAAATATCACCTAGTGTATGATAATAAGCTCAAGATTTTTTGGTATTAATTCCAATTACTTGAGCATAAGCAATCAAATCTTCGTCTAATTTTCCTTGCTTTTGTAGTTGATATCCCATTTGATTGTAATATTCTTGAGTATAATTTTGTGGTAAGCATTCAGCTATCAGCTATTAGCTATCAGC
>NZ_JAAHGT010000369.1 GCF_010672385.1 Okeania sp. SIO2F4 | reverse complement strand
ACGTTTAGTTCTATCTACCCTCGGCTCTTCTAGTTCACTAAAATACTCATAAATACTCTTTTTTGGCTGGAGTTTCCGTAGTGAAAAATTTCTATTATTACTAGGATAATTATCCAATACGGAAACTCTAATATTTAGTTTAAGAGTGTTTTTTTTTATTATTAATTATCAAATTTATTTGATAGTTTTGACCGTTGAAAGTTTAGGTGTTTTTTGATGGTGATTTGAGCAGCGATAGACTTCCAGTCCTCTTTCCTACGGAATGCGATCGCATTTGCGATCGCATATTCTATTTTCCAATTCTAATTTTGGTCATTTGTCAAAAAAATTAGATGCGTTTTCCCTGTACGAAAAGCCCCCATTAATTACATACTACTATGATTTTTTTTCCGATGCAAGGGGAAATTCCTTTCCTGGCCGACTTTTTTAGTAGCTCCACAAAATGCAGATTCTCTCATCTGTTCATCTGTGGCAAAATCCTTGTATTTCTAAGACTTTTCTGACTCTGAAAAAAAATTTTCCGCGCTTTGCGGGAGGAAAAGAGAAAAGGGTTACAGAGTTTTCCGGCCAGACCACACAATACAAAAACCAACAAAGTTGAGGTGGAAGTCGCGCCTAATGTAGAGGTCGAGAGAAGCAGAACGGCAGTAATTAGGATTGTTGAGCCAGCAACCGCCCTGCAGCGGAGAACGATTATTATTTCCATCTAACCAAACACTTCCATCTGTAGGCGCACCATTATAATTATCATGCCAATCATCAGCGCACCATTCCCAGACATTGCCGTGCATATCGTACAAACCAAAAGCATTGGGTGGAAAAATTGCCACATCTGTTGTTTCTTTTCGATACTTTCCTTTCGGTGCATCAGCATAACCCGCATTTCTCACAAATAATGCGGGTAATATATCTGCCAGACTGTTACTTACTTTTGCTTGGTTCCGCCAGATTATATTTCCTGTATCTTGGTCTGTGGGTAAATTTTGGGGGTCTTTGCCTGTGAGTGCTTTTATTCCTACTATTCCTACTGCATATATATCGCTACTCAGTTTTGGTTTACCGTTGGCGGAGCCTAGCGGTAGCTATATCGCCTGTTCACTTGGCATATAACCTAGTGTTTCTACTGCAATAGTTAAAGTTGTTACACTTGGTTGGTTAGCTTTGGTTAATACACTTATTTCTTTTACGGCGCCAAAGTCTATCAATACTGTTTTGTTGTCTGACCTGCGACGCATCAAATTTTGTGGTTTGATGTCTCGGTGGATAATTTTATTTTGATGAGCTTTTTCTTATGCTTCTAATGTTCCTTTGAGTAGAGTAATAGTATAAGATTCCCTTAATTTTTTCCCTGGTGTTAGTTCTTTGCTGATATCGTGCCCTTCTATATATTCTTGGACTAGGTAAAATTCTGTTCCTTCTTGGAAATGGGCAAATAGTTTTGGTCTTTGGTCTGAGTCTTTGCTTAGTTTGTATAAAGTTTCTGCTTCTCTCTCAAATAATTTTTGGGCAATGGTTTTTTTGACCTAATTTATTTGAGTATATATGAGCGCACCTTTTCCATTATATTTATATTACCATGTCAAGTTTTTTTGTCAAGCCCCTTTTTTTCAGTTATCAGTTATCAGTATTCAGTATTCAGCTAGTAGTAGGACTTGAGTAATAAAATAAATATTTAATGGGCTAAAGCCCTACTACAAACAAAATAAATTTCAACAATTAGTAAAGCTTTTATCTAGAATTAAAAGCAATAGTTGATAGCTGAGTGCTGAATGCTTACCTTCTTTTTTCTTCAATTGTTACTACTTACTATAAAGTAGAGGTAATAGAATATTTTTTTTATTAGAGGATAACAAAATTGCTTTCACAAAATCCGATTTTTACATTTACAATTCTTTTATTAGTAATTTTAACTCTCCCACCTCTGTTTGAGCGTCTCCGACTTCCTGGATTAGTGGGTTTATTAGTGGCAGGAATTATTTTAGGTGGAGATGGATTAAAATTACTCGACCCGGAAACAGAGACCATGAAGTTATTATCAGATATTGGTAAAGTTTATCTGATGTTTGTCGCGGGATTAGAAATTGATTTAATAGAATTTAAAAAAAATCAAGACCGCTCTCTTGGTTTTGGCATTGCTACATTTTTATTCCCACTGATTACTGGTACATTAATTGCCCAAATATTTGGTTTAGGTTGGAATGCTGCAATTTTAACAGGTTCTTTACTGGCTTCTCATACTCTTTTAGGTTATCCCATTGTGCAGCAGTTGGGTGTCGTGGGAAATCAAGCAATTACTGTTACTATTGGGGCGACAATATTTACTGATATTGCTGCTTTATTAGTTCTGGCAATTTGTGTGTCGATTAATGCTGGTAATTTTTCGGCGATTAGTTTGGCAATTCAATTGGGAAGTTTGGCTATTTATTCGGGAGTAATTCTTTGGGGTTTTCAATGGGTGGGTAAACAATTTTTCCAGCGAACTACTAATCAAGAAAGTAATCAATTTTTGTTTGTTTTGTTGGTTGTGTTTATTGCTGCTTTGGGTGCAACATTGATTAATGTCGATCAAATTGTTGGTGCTTTTTTGGCAGGTTTAGCGATTAATGATGTGGTGGGTAAAAGTCCGGTCAAGGAAAAAATAGAGTTTGTTGGGAGTGTTTTATTTATTCCTTGTTTTTTTGTTGATATGGGATTATTGCTGGATATGTCGGCTTTTGTTAATACTTTTTTGACTAGCTTTGAATTAACTTTATCAATTATTTTTGGTTTGCTAGGGAGTAAATTTTTAGCTGCATTTTTAGCAAAAAAGATTTATAAATATAATTGGTATGAAACTATGAGTATGTGGTCTCTATCAATGCCACAAGTTGCTGCTACTTTAGCTGCTGCATTGGTGGGTTTACAAGTAGGAATATTGCCAGAGGTAATATTTAATAGTGTAATTTTTTTGATGTTGGTAACATCTATTTTGGGTCCGATTATTACTGCTAAATTTGCGAGTAAAATTTCTTTGCCAGAGGTAGATTTTACATCAGATAATTCTTTGATTTGGTGGGAAACTCATCAGCAAGTTCCAAATAGTTTTACAGAGAGGGTTGATGGAATTGTTAACCATAAGTTTGTTGTATTAGTGCCAGTATATTTTTCTCCAGAACAAACAAAATATTTAATTGAAATGGCAGCAATGTTGGCAAAACATGAGGGAGGTTTAATGATTCCTTTATCCATAGTTAAAGGTTACGTCAATATGGATTCTCCTCAGTTAAATTTGGCTTTACAACAGAGCAGTAAAAGGTTAAGTTCTGCTTTGGAAATTAGTCAAAGTTTTGAAGTTGAAGCTACTCCAGAAATCCGAATTTATGATGATTTTGCTAAAGGTGTTAGTCGCACAGCACGGGAAAAAAATTCTAGTCTAATTGTCATGGGTTGGCACAAGACTACTGGTATTAAAGCTCGTTTATTTGGAAATATAATAGACCGGGTATTTTGGTCTGCTCATTGTCCGGTAGCTGTGGTACGTTTGTTGGACAATCCGATGAATATTAATAGAATTTTAGTACCAGTTAAAAATATTACTCCCCAGGCATTAAGAACTGTACGTTTTGCTCAACTTTTTGCTGATACTAATCAAGCTTCTGTAACTCTACTTCATGTATGCGACCGCCAGACTTCTAAAGAACAAATTACTAAGTTTCATTCCCAACTTTCTCTACTTATTTCTCAAGGAAAAACTCAGGTGAAATCGAGAATTAAAATTATTCGTTATGATGATGTTGCTCCTGTAATTAGTAAAGCAGCAAAATCATATCAATTAGTAGTATTACGCTCCATGCGACGACGTACCGCAGCAGGATTATCTGTTAGTGATGTTACTACTAAAGTTCTGGCAGAAATTACTTGTTCAGTAGTTATATTTGGAGAGCCTTATTCTTGATTTGAAGGAACAGGGAATAGGAAACAGTAATAAAGTTTTACAGAGTTGTTCTTATTTTTTATATCATGTCTGGTTGAATACTTAATAAATGCAAACATTGATTGGCGATCGCAGGATTTGGTGTCAACCATAATGCTATGGAATAGTATTTTGTCTTTAGTTACATTTTATACTTTTGTAAGCGAAGCGAAACTAAATTAGGACTTACGCATGAGGTACGAAAAACTAGGATTTGAGATTGCTTAAGAGTCGGTCACAATGACGAAAATACCTTGTACTACCTAAGTCCTATGACAAGGCCGAAAATTTGTATGAGTATTTTTAACTTAATTAATTAAAATAAATTCTTAATAAAAATTATTAATAAAAAGATGAGCCTTAAATTTATATTATCTAAAAATTTTTATCGTCTAATACAAAGTCGAGTTATTTTATACTGTTTAGCCTATCCACCAATCTATTAGACAAAGACTTCGGCTTTTATAAATACCCTGTTATACCATTTTGATAAATGTTTGCTACAAATGACTAGAGGATTTTTGTTTGAGTCAGGAGTCGTAGGGGCGAGCGCACGAATCGCCCGTACAGGAGTCGTATGGGAATGCCTTTAATACCATTTTTTAGCTCTGAAATTATCTTTTTCTTTTGGTGCGCGTTCCCTCTCTTGGTCGGCGTTCCCATGGCGAGGAGACCCGAAGAGTGCAGAGCTGCTCCGCTTTACATGTTGCGGAGCAAAACGCCTCGTTCCGACCGCTTGCGCCGTGAGACGGTGAGTGCAGTGCGTTGGGCGGGTTCCCCGACTTGAAGCAACTGCCGAACCCGGAGGGCGCGGGGTCGCACCGCTTTGTCAAAGGGAAATCTTCTGAAAAATATTTTTATTCCCCTTACTATTCGTAACATTCTTTTTTCACGCTTGGTATTACTAAAACGGATTTGGTCTGAATTGTAATGATTTGACGATTTGAATTTATAGATAAAAACAGTATTTTTAATATTTTATTAAAATTTTATTGTTGACTTTTATTGAAAACCTTGCTATTGTAGCATAAATTAATAAATACAATAAAATATTAATAAGTCAAAGCACGATGTTCAGAGAAACTCAACTGATGCTAAAATCTTTTTCTCATTTACTTTTTGGCAGTTTGACCATCCTAGGAACAATCGGGAGCGCTAACTTAGCTCAAGGAGCGCAGTTGTTAATGATTCCCGACTCCCTAAACGATAGTATTCTTTTGTTTGATTCCTATGATGGAGCTTTAGTCGATGACAACTTTATTGATGGATCGGGAATTTTTCAAACTCCCCTTAACGCTATCCAAGTTAATAATGAAATCTGGGTAAGCGATCAACTTGCTGACTCTATCTTTCGTTTCAATTTTAACGGTAAACTATTAAGTACGATTAGTAGTGGACTAGATAATATTCGGGGAATGGCTTTCATTGGCGATCGCGTTTATGTGACTAATGCTGGCACAAATAACAATGCACCGGGAGCAGGAATTGTTACTTTTGACACTAATGGCAATAATTTAGACTTTTTTGCTATAGGATCTCCCTATGATATACTTTTTTACAATGGGGAATTATTAATTAGTAATGTTGCCGATGAAAATCTCGAACGTTATAGTTTGGATGGGGTGTTTTTAGGAACATTTCACGATTCTGACGGTGTAACAGGAATAGATTTTCCCCAACAACTAGCGACCCGTGGCGATAGCAATGTTTTGGCTGCTGGCTTTTCCAACCCTGCGGGAATTTATGAATATGATTCCGACGGCACTGAAATTGGTCTCTATACGAGTGTTCAGGGAGTAGCGAATAGAGGTATTAGGGGAGTTTATGAATTAGGTAATGGCAATATCTTATGGACTGGTGGAGATGGTGTTGTTTCTACTAATATAACCGTTGGATCTCCCAAATTTGCAAGTTTTACAGATATTTACACTCGGCAGTCTTTAGAGTGTACGACTGCCTGTGTCAGTGCTAGATTTATAGATCCACTTCAAGTTCCCGAACCAGGCTCAATTTTTGGGCTGTTAACATTCGGTTTTTTAGGAGCAAGTTCATTTTTAAAAGGCAAATCTTATCAAAAATAAGGAGTTTAAAATGTTGACAAAAAAATTATTTGTAGGTGTGAGTTTAGCAACTGTAACAGTTCTCAGCTTTCAGTCTGGAGCTAATGCAGATACAGTAAATATTTTAGCTGACGATGCTTACTATACCTTCCGGGAAGCAGTCAGCGCTAACAGTGATTTTCGACTTTTAATAGATAAAGCAACAACTATCGGTTTAAGTCCTCAAGATACCTTTTCTTTCTTAAAGTTCGATTCAGATGACTTTTCCTCATTAGCAGGCAAGAATTATCAAGCCATTCTCACGCTTCAGCAGGATACAAGTTTAGCTAGTACCTTAATCCCTGCCACTGATGCTAATCCACTGAATGTTAGCGTCTACAACTTGATAGCTGCTTTTGATGATATCACCGGCAATATTGCTGATATTGACTACGGTTTGAACGGTAGTAATGCGATCGCTACTACTGCTGTGGGAGCATTGACTTAATCAGAGAATTCAGATAGCAGCAGTTTATATGGCTTAGATTTATTTAGTGATTCTATGTTCCGTTTAACAGATGAAAATGACAGTGGAAGTATAGATTTGGCATCAGAAGCATTAAAAGTGTGGGAGCCTAGCAATATTCCGACAGGTTTCGATTTTCGCGCCGGAGCATTCTCTGTTGCCACAGGTCCAACTGAAGAATTAAGCATTACTTCCAATGGTTCACAACCTAATAGACCTCTGGTGGAAAAGAAGGAACAGGGAACACTTAACTGGGAACAGGGAGAAGTAATTGATAATTTATGGATAAGAATTGATTTGATTTTTTATTTTCACGCCTATGTCTAATGTAAAATAATTTCCTTACGCAGAAACCAGGTTTATCAAGGAAATTTTGTGGTTTGAATAACAAATAATCAGGGTAATAAACCCGGTTTCTTGGTTGGGAAAGCGTAAGTCCTGTATAGTCAAAGTTTTGAGCCTATAAAATCTTACTTTTAACTGTCAGATGTGCGTCTTACATTCTGGAGGGGCTGTGTGCGGAATTACTTCCGCACAGTAGGCGCCCCGTAGGAAACCTCAAAATTACGCACTCGCTTTTGTACGGGCGAATGGCAATTCGCCCCTACGACTTTTGACTTCCGTGAAACGGTATTAGGAAGGGGGGCTGAAAAATTTCTATTGAGTCCGTTCTTAATTTGCCAATTATTGATCACAGAAGTTTTTGATCAACAGTAATACCATACATTGGCTGCCGCCATAACCAATAGAGTTGTTGGGAAATAACTTAGATTAGGACAAAAAGAAAATGAAAACAGATATATTTGTTAGTGATTTGATTATTTATGCTGCCATCAGGTATAGGTTCCACGGGTCCAGTTGCTGTTAACATTAATTTGTCATCAAAATCAATAAGCGTGATTACGGTAAATTTGGCTCAGAGCTCCATAACGTTTAACACCCGCAAAGGCGTTTTCACATATCACCCTTGATTGGCTCAATTTCTTATTTTCCGATTTTTGTTGCTCACTTAATTCCCCTCCCTTCGTCTTTTTATGGGGGATACGGATATTTTCATACTGGTGTTGAATACCTTGAAAACCACTATCGACTTCAATCGCAATCACGACCGGTATATTTCCTATTAGCTTTTCTGAGTCATGGAACTTTTCGTGAATGTAACTTTCCTTAAAGTGCCTGAGTTAATACTAACACTTGCTTGTTTTGGTCTACTGCTGCTAGATGTTTGCGAGTATGACGTTTTTTTTCCCGAATAATTCAGTTTTTGTTTTTATGAGTCAGTGGGTCGTTGCACTGGCCGTTGTGTGCCATCCATTATTACTCGTTCTACTCCAGGGAAACGCTCTATAAATACTTGGACACAATTAATTTCACCCTCGGGTAGTACTTTTTTTTCTCCCAGGGCTACTTCTAAAATTGGTTGTAAACGATGAACCCAATGATGTGCCTGGCTGGGATCAATATCAAACAAGATGCTGGCCACATCAAAGGGCGGACATATTAAACCTTTACAATCAACAGGACCAATAGTACTAAAACCACCTAAAACTTCTGCTGCTTGTTCTTCAGTAAGGTCTGAAACAGAATTGTTACGACGTGCTTTAGCATTGGCAATAGCTTTAGCCATCAGCTCGGAGTTTAAATCTGTAATACTTAGATTAGCCATTGATAATTATCCTTGAAGGTTATTTTTTTCAAATTAAGCTCTATTTCATATCTTTAAAATATCTAGACATATTGAAATTTGTATACCAAGCAAGCTAGGTATTAAATTTCCATCTAAATCACTAGGAGCAAGTTAATTTTTTACTCCTAAAGATATGATGTTCAAGCTTATCTTTGTTAAATACTATATTCCTATCTTTTATAAATTCGCTAGTCTTTTCAGATCAAAAAAATGACCTAAAGTATAAAATTATGTCTTTTTTAGCGATCGCTCATACTATGACTTAAATTATAAAATTATGTCTTTTTTTGAGCTATTACTTACATTTTGAATTTTTCTACGATAGTGCAGAGTGTCAAAAGTATCGCTAAAAGTTTGTAGGCATTCAAAACAATAATATCGTTGACTTCCTTTACTGGTCTTTCTGCAATACCTGAGTTTTCTAATGGCCACACAAAGGAAATTCCAGGATCGTAGACAGCGCTTAGTGGGACTTACACAACTTAACTGGCCAAATTAGACTATAATGCTTGTAAATCAATAATTTTACGTCGAAGCGATCGCTCTTCTATGAGAGAAACAACCCCTGCTGCAATGCCCCCTTGCTTTGAAAAGTGGTGCAAACAGTTTGATGATTGTGGGAAAAACC
>NZ_JAAHGT010000368.1 GCF_010672385.1 Okeania sp. SIO2F4 | reverse complement strand
GTTAATTCATCTTAGCTCAAATTCTACTTTCTTAGCGCTAATTTGTAAAGTAAATATTAAGAATCTTAATCCCATATAAAATGTCAATAGTCAAGATTCAGCAGCCCAGAGTCAGTAGGACAAGTTCCTATATCAAGACTTTTGAAAATTAGATAATATTAGGATTTTATATTTAAGTCTTTTCTAGACAGGAATTGCAGAGAAACTATATACAGCGTTATACAACTTTCAAAAACCATAACGTTATAGATATGTAGTGTTTACAACTCAAAAATGCCTAAGTCCTGATAGATTTGCTCTTCATACTAAAAACTATCAATACTTGCTACAAATACTTAGAATTTTTTCAGTAGTTAAGAAGAAATAAAAAATAAAATTGTAGTAATAAGTTTTTTGGTATTTGACAATAAATTTTACTTGTAAGATAATAAGAAATTTTCCTAATCTAAATTCGTAGTGGTATATATATTTTTTTTGAATTAATCTATACTGTATAGCAATCCTATTTTATTCGTGTCAAAAATCTTACTGCTTTTTAGGGAACAGGGAACAGGCAACAGGTGGGAGTTTCAGTTTTTTTATTTACTTTTTAATTTGTCACGACCTATTTAGGATTGCTATATAGCTAAATAATTATTAATATATAGCAGTTCAATAATTAATAATTAATAACTACCTCTTTATTCTGAATTATGAATCGTGATTTTTAAACTATCAAATTACTAATTACTCAGATTTTTTATGAAATAATTTACCAGCATTACGGGGATTATTTGTAACATATTTTTTTTCAATAGTATTAAATCAAAGCTGTATAAAAATCCTAAACAGCATGGGGAAAATCAAATAGCATACTTGTCAAATATCGGTCAGTCCACGCCTGACCTAAAGACTTTTCCAGAACTCGTCGTGTTTTGTCATTTTGTTGCTGCTTAATGCAATAATTATGCTGTCCCGCCAAAATTTCAGCAAGTTGAGAGCTAGAAAATACAGGAGATGTAGAAAGAGCAATTTGACAATGTAGCGTTAAAAAGTGTTTCACTTGCTCAAGGAAAAGGATTTCTTCTCTAGAATCAACAGGACGTATAAAGATACAAAATTCTGAGAAAATATCCCCCCATTCTGGTAGCTCGCGAGGTTGAGAAAAATTAAAATCTGGTAGATTAGCTAAGACATTTCGATAAGAATGTGATAAAGTATTCTGGCCGTTTATGGGAGACAGATCGACAATAGCTGCTCCGATTCCTTTTTGACTCCCAACCAGATCTACTCCAAATATTGGTAGGGGATAATTATGTTGGGGAAACATGACACAGTGGAGAATATTCAGACTATTACCGACTCGCGCCAACTCCAAGTGCAACTTACGAAACTTATATGTTTGATAGCAGCGATTTTCTATAATTAGTTTTTCTCCATCTAAACTTCCTTCCACATAGCCGAGACCTTCTGGTATATCGTAGGGGTATAGATCGAAATAACGTTCCCAACTCATTTCAATAAAGTTTGCCAATTGACGGAAGAGAAGAGGTTGAGTTTCTCTTAGGGAGGATCGAGTAGTTGCCAGCATAATATTATTTTATTTTGAGTTTGTTTTATTGACATACTCCCGACGTTGCGCTTACAAGGGCATCGCAGGATTCTTCAGTCATATAAGCCCTGACCGCAGTTTTAACAGAAGTGATGTCCTCCTCCTGTTTTAAATTTATGTTGATAATTTAGAGATGAAAAAATTATGGCGATCTCCAGAAAGGCTTATTTTCCTGATAAGCAAAGATATTGCTCGATCGCCAACTTGAAGGCTGTGGATAAGGATAGTCTTTCTGAAAAATCACCAAACTTGATTACTAAATTGAAAATGACCAATTATATTATGTGCCCCCTCCGGGGGAGCTACGAATTGCGGATAATCACTTATAATAAAGTTTTTGCTTGTAGTAGGGCTTCAGCCCGAACTATACATAGGGCTGAAGCCCTACTACGAACTTTAATTATAATAACTATTTAACCGAACATAATATTACTCAGAAGTTTCACTTTCTGAAGAAGGTTCGCTCTCTGAAACTTTCTCTGATATCTCAAGAGGACGAATATTGACAATTGTGCCTCCCATACGGCCAATCTTCAACATTTCGTCGTTCATGCGATCGTAAGGGACTTGAATAAACACACTGCTACTGGTACGAAAAGGATAGTCATTGTTATCGTTTTCGCCATTTTGTCTTAATCCAGTTACCTCATAAACAAAGGTACGATTTTTTGAAGATGAGCTGGATCTCCCACTCATTAAAGATTTTCCTAACATATTTTCAAGCTCTACTAAATATTTCAATTGCTATGCCATAGTGATACTAGCTACTTTACCGCCCATCTTGTTAATTTTCTGGAGGGTGTCTGATAATTGATCGTAAGGAACGAACCATGCTTTACTAACCCGGCGTACTTTAGGATATCTTGGCAGATTCATACATGATACCTCTATCCGATAAACACGATCGCCCCAGTTTGAATTTGTAAAGGCTTTATTAGGAGCAATACCTCGGTTTGAAGCTTTATAAGCGTAGCCTTCACCACTACCTGATGGGATTACTACTGCCGACGCACTATTACGACCTAAGTCTTTTGCTAACCGAGATTGTTTACCATAAATCTGAGAGTTATCGCTATTAGCATAGCCTCGATATAGTTGAAACATTCGGGGAAAACCGACAGTTTTCTGTCCTTGTTGAGTAGAAAAACCTCGATAGTAAGGAACAATGTTGTCGCCAAAATTTTCCTCGTATTCAGCAGAGTCGATGTAGGAATCAATATCTGCTTCAAAACCTTTGTTTTGATAGAGATCGAGGTGGTAAATTACTTCCGATTCGTCATAGGGAGCGCGACCTAGCAAATGTTTAATATTTAACTCAATCACCCTTGTTTGGAAACTGTTGTAAAGGAACTTAGACTTATAGAGTTCTGATTTAGCTACAGCTCGAACAAAGTCCCGCACAGTAATTGAGCCATTGGATAATAATGATTCTTCTCCCTTGAGGCGCTCAAAAGCCATAATGTATTCATTGCCAAAAACTTGTCGATAAACCGATTTAATAATCGATTGAACATCTTCCTGGCTCCAGTTAGGACGTAATTCTGAGGGTTTAAAATCGCTAAAGGCAGAAACTCCTAAACGAGGTGCTGCTGCTGTAATTGCCACTTATTTATCTCCTGTAAATTTATAGAATAGATTAGGTTGAAATCAGGGGAAGTTTATACCAAATTCAAAAAAGATAGTTACAGTGAAATGAGTACAAAACTATGAATGAATTAGCTTAGACAATAAGAAAGCTATGAATTCATACTTCCGGACTACTTGCCACTGACCAATTTATTAGAAACCGGGTTTATGGAAGGTAGATGTCAGTATGGAGGAGGTTCTAATATAAAGCCGGTTTTCCTACTTTTTTTAACTAGCGTGATTCTGAGTTTGTTTAACCGGATTTGATATAACAGTCCTTAACAACATTTTTTGACATCAGTATTAAGCATTAGTGATACTGAGTACCTGAGAGTTACGCTGATTAATTTTTTGTAGGGTTGCCGAAAGCCGATCGTAAGGAACGACATACTCACTAATACTGCGCCGAATTTGCGGACCTCGTCCTCGTGCTGCTTGAGTTACCCTTAGTCGATAGAGTTTTCCACCTTGAGTTACCGTAGCACCTGTGAGTTCTCGTCCCGTGTTTGGGGTATAAACAGGAGTAGCCACGTTACGGGCTAAATCGTAAGTTAGGCGAGGACTACCGCTATTCCCTTGGGCGCGATCGCTATTGGCATAACCTCGATATAACTGAAACATTCGAGAAAAGCCTACTGTCTTCTGTCCTTTTTGCGTAGAAAAACCTCGATAGTAAGGGACTATATTCTCGCCAAAACTTTGAATGTACTCATCAGAGTCAATGTAGGAATCAATATCCGCTTCAAAGCCCTGGTTTTGATAAATATCAACATGGTAAATAATTTCGGCTTCATCGTAGGGAGCGCGACCTAGCAAATGTTTGATATTTAACTCAATTGTCCGAGGATGATAGTTGTTATAAAAAAATTTCGACTTGTACAATTCTGATTTAGCGACTCCCCTGACAAATTCGCGGACTGAGATCGAGCCATTACATAATAGAGATTCTGCACTGGCAAGACGTTCAGATGACATCAAATGCTCGTTGCCCATGACGTGTCGGTAAACAGCTTTAATCGCTATCATTGCCTCTTCCCGAGTCCAGTTGGTACGGAGTTCGACCAAACTGGCATCACTAAAGGCAGAGGTTCCCAGACGAGATGCCGCTGCTGTAATTGCCATTATATTATGCTCCTAATTTTATTAAAATCTTTTCTTTTTTTCTACAAAATATTGCTCGTAATGACAAGAAACCATACTGAAGAATTAATAATTAATAATTAATAATTAATAATTAAACACCTTGGTTAAAATCCTCCCCTTTCAAGGGGAAAAAAAGTGCTAGGATATTTCCTTATATTCAATTCCGTTACGGTTTTAACCTTCTTGTAATTATCAATTATATCATGTTCGGATAATCACTTATAATAAAGTTTTTGTTTGTAGTAGGGCTTCAGCTCAAACTGTAGATAGGGCTGAGAGCTATACTACGAACTTTAATTATATATAACTATTTAACTGAACATAATATTATCCATTATTCATTATCAATTAATGAATCGCCACTATAGTCACCTGCCATTACCAGCAAATCGGTAAATTTTAGCTTAAAGCGTTGATAGCATAATCTAGATAGGAGTTCGCTTCAACAGCTTGGTCGCCAGTAAGACCATGGCTAGCCTTAATATACTTGAGAGCTTCAACATACCAACTGGGAGATAGTTCAAAAGTACGGTTGATTTCATCAATACCACTAAGCAAATATTCATCCATTGGTCCGGTGCCTCCTGCAACTAAGCAGTAGGTTACCATGCGTAAATAGTAACCAATGTCACGAGCGCATTTGTCTTTACCACGTTGATCGGCAGCATAGTTAGCTCCTTGCATTTGGGTAGTGTAAGGGAACTTTGCGTAAACAGCATTGGCTGCACCTTGAACTAATTGGTCAGATTTGGTAGTTAAAGCTTTAGCTGCTTGTAAAGCAGTAGTAGCTTGACGGAAACGCCCAAACGCTGTTTGAATTTCGGTGCTGCTGAGGAAACGTCCTTGAGAATCAGCAGAGGAAAGTGCTTCAGTTATGGGGGTTTTCATAATTTTGTATCTCCTTATTTTTTGTTAAATTTTTTTAGAAAAGGTGTTGCAATTGTATTGAATTGCTTGTTACATCAAGATAGAGGTTAATTAAGAAACTGCTGCTGCTGCACGATCAAAGTAGCCAGCAATTTCAGATTGCAGGGAGCTACAATTTCCTGGAGTGATTCCAGTTGGGTCCATTACAATGGAAATAGCAGCATCCTTCATCTTTAATACACCAACAGCCACAGAAGCTCCAGGCGTTCCAAGAGCTAGATAAGTTTCCCGAAGTCCATTAAGGCAGCGATCTTCTAAAACACTTGCATCTCCACTAAAGATGGAATAAGTAACATAACGCAGGATGATTTCCATGTCACGCAAACAAGCAGACATCCGACGGCTGGTGTAAGCGTTTCCGCCAGGAGAAATTAACTGAGGCTGCTCTTCAAATAAAGCACGAGCAGCGTTAGCAACAATTGTCTGACTATTGCTGGTGATACGGTTAACAGCATCCATCCGCTTATTGCCGTCTGCCACCATTGCACTTAGAGCATCAATCGTAGATGTGGACAAATATTCTCCACGAGCATCTGCTTGAGATATAACTCGGGTAAACGCATCAAACATGGAAGTTTCTCCTCAATAATTTGAACCAGTGGTTTTTGTATCTGGTGATTATTTAAGCAAAGTGTTTGTGCAATTTTCGTGCAATTTTCAGAATTAAAAGTGAAGTTTTATTGCTTTTTATGAACAAAATGTTAGAGTTGTCCTTAAATAGATGGAAAAAATTGCTACAACCTAGACATAACAATCACTTGTAGGCTCAAAAAAAACAAAATTTGGCTATGGATGGCAGTAGACCACTTTAAACAGGGTATTTTTGCAGGAGACTATAGTGCAGAAAGTTTTGCTCCCTGGACGGAAAGTTGTTAGTAAATGGAAATGCTATTTTTATGTTACAGATGGATAGAAAGTTTACCCAAATTTTATTCCTGAGAGACTGTTTGTAAAAAAAGCTATAGCACTTTTGAGGATGCTGAGGTACAGTCATAAGACTACTTTTATATTCCCTGTTCCCTGTTCCCAGTTAAGTGTTCCCTAGGACAATAAAACTTTGTACCTCACGCGCCTCCGAAACTGCTGTAAAGATAGCAATGAAGAAGTATCTGGACTTACGCACCCAAACAAGAAACTGGGTTTATTCCACTAATTATTGTTGTTGAAATTACGAAATTTTGTCGATCAATCCGGTTTATGCGTAATATCATGTCCGGATAAGAGCGTGATCAAAAAAAGTATATGGTTTGTAGTAGGGCTTCAGCCCGATACATACTTAGGGCTTTAGCCCTACTACAAACTTTAATTATAACTGTTCAACCGGACATGATATAAGTCCTTAAGTAAGGTAGGAAAATAAAAAAATCAATTATGAGTGTCAAATAGATTTCCCCAAAATCTTATGCCAGCGATCGCGAGTGCAAGCTACAGGACTTGTCATGGAAAAAGTTGAGGATATTTCGGTAGTGCCTCAAGGAAGTGTGGTCCGTGTGGTCCGTGTGGTCTGTGTGGGGAGACGCTCGAAAGTAGGAGGAATAATTGTACCTGTATCTTTATTGGGAAATGTCTGTCTTTCGTCCTAACTTTTTGGTCTTAAAGGCTGAAAAATTTGCACTTTTTTCGCTCCCATGTGGGCGCTCAACCTTGATATCTGAGTGCTTTTAGATTATATTTGCCAGCCCTACTTGACGAATCCCACACTTTGCTGACGCACAACCGATATTTCTTATGTAGAATTAGTTGGGGTTGACTCTGGTTATAGTAGACATAAATTTGAGCAGGTGATAGTATGGCAGACCTGATTTCAGCAGGAGTAGAAATAGTCAAGCGTGATACCAATTCTCCAAAATAATGGAAGACTTTCCGATGGGACTTCAGTTATTAAGTAATAAGTAAACTTCAATAATATTTTGGTAGTGGTGTACAAGTAGCGATATCCTAAAAAAAGTCAAGCAGTCAAAGGAATACTATTTCTTTAAAACTAAGAATTTAAGGTACTTTTAAAAAAATTTATCTTATAAATATGATAACTACTATACTCTATAATTTTAATAAACATCTCAATTCTGATATCTGATTCCTGATTGCTATACTAAATACAGTGTGGCACTATAGTTTTAACTAAGAGACATCTCCAACAATAAAAAATAGAATCAATTATCCTACACAAATTATTAATTATTTCCCCCTATTCCCGTAGGGGCGATTCGCGAATCGCCCCTACTCCCTATTTTCTGGAGAGGTCTAAGGATATATAAGATTTTAACGGAAATTATAAACAGATAATTATACTATAAAGTGGAAATATAATTTCGTTAAAACTTAATAAAAATATAATCTTTATTTGAGCAGGAACCTATAGAATCTCATTACGACTATCAGTATAGTTAAATAGAGGATTCCTAATTTATGCCCAATCAAGTCCGCTTTGCCACCTTCAACGCATCTCTCAACCGTGCCGAAGCAGGCCAATTAATTCAAGACCTTTCCACAACAGAAAACGAACAAGCGCAGACAGTAGCAGAAATTATTCAAAGAGTCAATCCTGATGTTTTATTAGTTAATGAATTTGACTTTGATGCAGAAGGAATAGCTGCGGATATATTCCGAGATAACTATTTAGAAATAAGTCAAAATGGAGTAGACCCTGTAGAATATCCCTTCGTATATCTGGCTCCTTCTAATACAGGTATTACTTCTGGTTTTGACCTAGATAATAATGGGGAAATAGTTACAACTCCAGGTGCAGATGGTTATGGAAATGATGCCCTTGGTTTTGGCAATTTTCCCGGTCAATTTGGAATGGTTTTATATTCAAAATATCCTATTGTGGAAGAGGGAATCAGAACTTTCCAAAACTTTCTTTGGCGAGATATGCCAGGGGCATTATTACCAGATAATCTTGATACACCCGAACCTAATGATTTCTATTCACAAGCAGAATTAGGTGTATTTCCTCTTTCTTCTAAAAGTCATTGGGATGTTCCTATTAATGTTAATGGGGAAATAATTCATGCTTTAGTTAGTCATCCTACTCCTCCAGTTTTTGATGGGGATGAAGATAGAAATGGTAGAAGAAATCACGATGAAATTAGGTTTTGGGGAGATTATATTACTCCGGGAGCGGGTAATTATATTTATGATGATGCTGGAAATTTTGGAGGTTTAAATCCTGGTAATTCTTTTGTAATTATGGGAGACCAAAATGCCGATCCGGTTGATGGAGATAGTTTTAATAATGCCATTAATCAATTATTAGAAAATCCTTTGGTAAATACTTCAATAACTCCTGGTAGTGAAGGGGGGGTTACTGCTACAAACCGTCAAGGTGGAGAAAGTGCAAATCAGTTAGGCAACCCTGCTTTTGATACAGCAGATTTTAATGATGCACCTGGTAGTTCTGGAAATTTACGAGTTGATTATGTTTTGCCTTCAATAGATCGAGAAATAGTTGATACTGCTGTTTTTTGGCCGACTGAAAATGACCCTCTATTTCCATTAGTAGGAGATTTTCCTTTTCCTAGTTCAGACCATCGTTTAGTTTGGGCAGATATTACTGGTGAAAGTCGTAAAACTGTAACTAATATA
>NZ_JAAHGT010000367.1 GCF_010672385.1 Okeania sp. SIO2F4 | reverse complement strand
TTTACTTTAAAACCAGAATGGGCAACAGACTTAGAATATCTGAAATTAGCAAAAACTCTATTAACATACAAGCGAAAAGAAGAAGCGATCGCCTGTTATGAACAATCGCTTAAATTAAACCCAAACCTCTCTCAAGCACATCATAATTTAGGAGAAATTTATAGTGGAGAAGAAAAATGGCAAGCAGCTATATCAAGTTATCAAAAAGCCATTAAACTTAACCCCAAATTTTCCTGGTCTCATCACAGCTTAGGTAAAGCTTTTGCCAATACTCAGCAGTGGGAAAAAGCAATTTATTCTTATCAAGAAGCACTTCAATTAAATCCTCAAGCTGCTGTTACTTATCATTGTCTCGGAGATGCTTTAGTCAACCAAAAACAATTAGATAAAGCTATTAGTGCTTATCAAAAAGCTATAGAATTACAACCAGAAACTTGGGTAGTTCATCATAAATTAGCTAATCTTTTCCAAGAAAAAGGAGAATTAGATGCAGCCATCCTCACCTACCATGAAGCTATTAAACTCAATCCTAATTTTCTATGGTCTTACTACAGTTTAGGAGAGACATTAGTCAAACTTCAAAGATGGAATGAAACAGTATTAGCTTATCTTTACGCCTTTAAAATTAATCAAGAATTACCAAGTATCCATGAACAACTCGGATATGCTCTAGAAAAACAATCTCAATCAAATCTCAAAGAAACTATTAACTATTATTCTCAGATTATTCAAAATCCTCAACAACAGAAACCTACCCCCATCAAAGAATTATCAATTCAGCCAGAAGCTCCAGAATTTTACTTAAAACTCGGAAATTTACTAGGGCAAAAAAATCTATTTAATCCAGCCATAATCATTTATAATATAGGTTTGCAGGTGCAGCCAAATCATCCAGAAATTACCAGGCAACTTACCCAACTAGAAAACAAAAAAAATCAATTATACCAGGAACTCACTGACTGCCAAAATACTATTAACAAAAACCCAAAAAAATTCATACCCCACTATAAACTAGGAAATATATTACTCAAACTTCAGAGATTAAATCAAGCTGTCGAAGCTTATCTAAAAGCAATTCAAATCAAACCTGAATATCCCTGGTTTTTCTTCTACTCTAATTTATTAAACTTTCTGATTAAACAAGGAAAACTACAACAAGTATTGAAATTTTTTCAAAAAATTACTCAAGAAAACCCAGAAAGTATTTGGTGTTATGTTAACCTGGGAGAAATTCTCACAGCAACAGGAAAAGTAGATGCAGCCATCAAAAATTATCAAACTGCCTCCTACAACAAAACTCGCCAATCTCATCCTACATTTGTTAAACAAAATTGGGATTTAAAAAATACTAATGGTCCTAACTTTATTATTATTGGCGCCCAAAAAAGTGGTACAACTTCCCTAGAAAATTATATTGCTCAACATCCCCAAGTAATACCAGCAATTAAAAAAGAAACACATTTTTGGTATCGAGACTTCAACAAAGGAATTAATTGGTATCTCGCACACTTTCCTCCTATTCCTAAATCAGAAAAATTTATCACTGGAGAAGCAACTCCTAACTATCTAGAAAATTATCAGACTGCCGAACGAATATATAATGTATTTCCAGAAGTAAAACTATTAGTAATTTTGAGAAACCCCGTAGATAGAACCTTCTCTCAATACAATCATTGGATTAGGTTAAATTGGGAAGATCGCTCCTTTGAAACAGCAATAAATTCAGAGTTAGAAATACTCAACAAAAATCCCGAAAAACCCCAAGGAGATAAAAATTATTGGCAACAACCAGGCAACTATATAGGGCGTGGTATTTATGTAGAATTTATCAATAAATGGTTAGCAGTATTTCCCAGACAACAAATACTGATTTTAAAAGGAGAATACCTTTATCAAAAACCTGTAGAAACCATGAAACAAGTATTTGAATTTTTAGGATTACCAGAACATCAACTGCCTGAATATAGAAAGTTAAATCCAGGACATTATTCACCAATAAGTGATGAGATGCGCCAGAAATTGAGTGAATATTTTCAACCTCATAATCAAAGATTAGAAGAATATTTAGGAATGGAGTTTAACTGGAAATAATACTGAAGCAAGTTCAGTTTTTGGGAATAGTTATACCCAATTCAAAATTCAAAAAAGGAAGTTACATCTTAATTTGTGATTTATGCCTACAATAAAAAATTATAAATTCCATAAATTGTCAAAATAAAATATTTTTTCCTCTTTTTTTATCTTTTTTCTCTTTCCCTGTTCCCCGTTCCCTATTCCCTATTCCCTGTGTCATGACTGTAGCAATATTTTATGAAATTAATATTACAATAAAAGATAGGTACAATCAAACAATCTCGTTATTTTTACTTAAAGGAGTAGTCGATGACAAGAAAAATTTTAAAAGGGAAAGATGAAAAGATGCTGACTAAAGGTCTAAAAAAAGATATCAAGTGGACTCCTAAAAAATTAACTCTTGCAGGAATTGGTGTTTTGATTCCCTATACAGCAATATTAGTCTATGTAATTTCCTCTGGAGTTCCTTTAGGTTTAATAATTTTAATGATAGCAGTTCCTTTAATATTTTTCGGAGGTTTTTCTCTGCTATACTTTCTAACAAAAAACCTGTGAAACTGTGGCAAAAAATATAGGGTTTCTTAGACTAATGAGGTAAATATATCTTTATTTCTATTCTATAGAAGCCCTGAAGGTATCTCCAGAAAAGAGGGAATAGGGAGAATTCATTAATGGATAATGGATAATTGATAATTGATAATTACCTCTGGTTAAAACCGCTCGGGAATTGAATATAAGGAATATTGTCTTTGTTTTCCCCTATCCAAGGGGAGGCTTCAAGGCGCGAATTATTTAATTATTAATAATTAATAATTGATTGAATTTGGGATTTTGGGAGAGGTCTAATACCAATTCCCATGCATTAATGCTATACTCCCCATGGGACTTCAGTTATTAAGTAATAAGTAACCTTCAGTCATTTTTTTAACGATTATTGGCATTAACCCAAGCTCTGTACAGACCTTGCATGCAACGTCCCTACCATTAGGAGATGTAGCAACACTTTTGAGATTTGGTATAATACACCCCATTTCCCCACACACCCCACACACCCCACACACCCCACACACCCCACACTCCCCACACTCCCCACACTCCCCACCCCCCCATCTCCCTATATTTAACTAGACAAATAGATACGCTTAGGGGTTCTATACCCTATACCCTGTTCCCTGTTCCTTGTTCCCTAAAACAAACGAATGCGCGTACCTTACCAGTATAGGAATTGCTATAGGTACTTTGCTAATTGCTAATAGCTAATAGTTAATTGTAAAAATGTAATCAACAACAGTCTCTTAGCAATTATATCATGTCCGGATAATTAGTGATGAAAAAAACTTCCTGATTCTTCCTTCTTTCTTCCCTCCTGACTCCTGACTCCTGAGTCCTGACTCCTGAGTCCTGACTCCTGAGTCGTTTATTTATAAGTATTCAACCGGACATGATATTACCACATTTCACCAAACTCCACTATTACTAATCACCCAACCCATCAACTGTTGCCATTCATCAGTTTTAGCCAATTTATCAGCATCCAAATCATCCCCCATATTCTCAGAAAATCCTGTGAAACTCTCAATCCAATTAATAACTGTTCCCACAGGTAAAAAAGGAGTATATTGCCAAGACTTTTGCAAATATTCCACCATCTCAGAATAAAAACCCGTATAGTACAAATACCACGAACTCCAGACAAAAGTATTGTAACGCACCTGTTTTTCCAATAACCTAATCCCCAAAGGTAAAGACTCCGAGGCAAAAAACTTATCCAACACTCCATTAATAGATTGCGCCTGAGACACTCCATCCCGCATAGTATTCCGGTCATGCTGACGATAACAAACAGTAGACTGTTGCAACCACTCAGCCTCACAACCACGCAAAGCTAAACGCAACACCAAGTCTACATCCTCCGCTTGACCTAATCCTACCTCAAAACTCCCCACCTGTTTTAACCAATGCCGCCGAAACATCAAAGTACCCATTGTGCCAATTGGTTTCCACCGCAACCATCCCTCCAAATCCAACTTAGCCACATAATTCCAAGGTGTCTCATCCTTAATAGTATCACCCTGCTGATTCACCCTGCGCCAACCACTGTGAACAATTCCTAAATTTGGTTGGGTGTCAAATACTCCCACTTGAGCAGTCAGTTTATCCGGTAAAAAAAAATCATCCGCATCCAAAAAAGCAATTAATTCTCCCCGCGCCAAATCAATACCATGATTCCGGGCAGCTGAAACCCCTTGATTTTCTTGATATACATAACGAATCGTCTCAATATAAGGTTGCAAAACCAAGCGGGTATTGTCTGTGGAGCCATCATCAATCACAATAATTTCATAAGATTGATAAGTTTGGGCTAAAATGCTTTCTATAGCTTGACTAATATAGCGATCGCAATTGTATACAGGTATAATTACACTTACCCGTGGAGTTGTATCAGTAGTTGACATCAAAATTATTCCTGTTTTTAGTAGTCTATCCTTTACTTATATTCTACTTAGTAACTTCCTATTCAGAATAATAATGTAAGCATTCAGCTATTAGCCTTCAGCATTCAGCTTTTTAATGAATCAAGTAATAATTCGTTTAACTTCTACTAGATTTTCAGCCCATAAGTCGATCGCAAAAGGTTTTCAGCTTAGTATTTCAAGCCTCCGACTTTAGTGGTCGGCACTGATAACTAATAACTGAAATGACTTCCTATTTCTCTAAAAGAATAATTCCAATTGGCTTTGTTGTATGAAAGCATATAGCTACCGCACAAGATCCAAGCATATGTACTTCAGACTTCTACAACTATTGTCCAATAGATGAATAGAGCATCAATCTTTGATATAAAAAGGCTGAAACTTTTGCCTGTAAAGGCTTTAAGGCTATTAACTATTGGACAATAGATGAATAAAACATCAATCTATAGAAAGAGGGTGATATAGCTGCCACTAGGTTCACCTTTCATGTCGGGGACAACCGAAAAGCGGAACGGATGTTCTATCAATACTTTCATGCAACAAAGCCATTCCAATTCGCAAATATGCAACGCCCAGTTATCGCACTCGCGACTTCCACTCAATACAGACCTTCCTCTGTATCAATTTAGACTTGCTTAATGTTGAGGAGCAAAAAATAAAGAGTCCCTAATTGCTTTCCAGTGTAACTAGGAAATATTATAAGTTACACTGAGGGACTCAAAGTTTCTATAATACGTTGTCCTACCAGAGAGAAGAACACCATAAGCAATGTAATTATGATTATGACTCTAATGATAAAACTTGTCAATACTTTTTAGGTATTTAATTTAAAAATATTTGTATTAAGAATACCTAATGCCAACAAAAATTTTCTGTTAACAGAAAACTTAGGGATTTCTTAAGATTTAACTCTATAATACAGTAGCAAAAATTAATGAAAAAAAATATCAAAAGACTCTTGACAAAACTAGAAATTTATTGAATATTAGTTGCAATAAGTATGTAATATACTTTTGGGCCTTTCAACCTAAAATGGTGACAGTTGTCATTAATATTCAATCTTTTGCTCCAAAATCAAAAAACTATTGATTTGTGGACTAGCAATGAACATCTAAATTTGAAGACAAAAAAATGACCACTGTAAATTAGTGGCCAAAGATATGTATTTTGATTAGAGGTATGATAACACAATTAGCAACCAAAGAAAAATCTTCCACTCATTTTAACAATACAGAATAGGACTGAGTATCAGGTCGATGCTGGGATGAGCGATCGCATTCTCAATGGAATCAGCTCACAACTCAAAATTACAGAAAATTAGAATATATGTTGAGGCAGTTTTATCCCTAAAACTGCCATATATGTTGACTTTTTTGTAGAAAATATTGCTAATAGTGGCAATATTTTTTAATTAAATTGTCATCTAATTTTATGTGATTAAAAATAGACAATTTTGGCAAAATTATTACTCTTAGCAACCTGTTTTTTTGAGGATTTAATCTCCATAAATTAGCCACGAACAATAGCGAGCAAGCCATTTTGACTGTAATTGCTGAGACATTAGTAATTGTAAATTGTATTGACTATTATTATATTAATAATTTCTTAATTATTTTTTTGAAAAAAAAGTAATTAATCATACTGTTTTTCTGATATACTTATTGAAGTATATTCAATATAGACAGTTACTAATTATTGTATAAAAATTAGTACTTGCTGTTGTGAAAAACTATTGACCATAATTCAAAGAGGCAAAACTTCATGCAAACTTATGGTACTCCAGAAATTAAATACGATTGGTGGGCTGGAAATGCCCGCTTCGCTAAACTATCTGGTTTATTCATATCTGCTCATGCAGGTCAAGCAGCTCTAATTACTTTTTGGGCAGGGGCATTTACTCTGTTTGAAATATCTCAATATTCCCCTGATTTACCCATGGGAGAACAGGGTTTAATCTTACTCCCTCACCTAGCAACTTTAGGTTTAGGTATTGGAAAAGGTGGAGCAGTAGTAAATACTTATCCCTATTTTGTAATTGGTGTTGTACATCTAATTTCATCAGCAGTATTAGGTGCAGGAGCGCTTTTTCACACCTTTAAAGCTCCAGAAAATTTAAACGATGCAACAGGTGGAGCGAAGAACTTTCACTTTGAATGGGATGACCCTAAAAAGCTCGGTATTATCTTAGGTCATCACCTACTTTTCTTAGGATTTGGTGCTTTATTATTAGTAGCCAAAGCTATGTATTTTGGTGGGCTTTATGATGCGACAACTCAAACAGTTCGTTTAGTAACAAATCCCACTCTCGATCCATTAGTAATATATGGATATCAAACTCATTTTGCCACTGTTAATAGTTTAGAAGACTTAGTTGGAGGTCACATTTATGTGGGATTTCTTCTAGTTTTAGGTGGCCTTTGGCACATTGTTAAGGAACCCCTTCCTTGGGCAAAACGAGTTCTTATATTTTCTGGTGAAGCAATTCTCTCTTACTCTCTAGGTGGAATTGCTCTAGCAGGATTTGTGGCGGCTTATTTCTGTGCCGTTAATACTTTAGCTTATCCTGTAGAGTTTTATGGTCCAGTTTTAGATATTAAGTTGGGGATTACTCCTTATTTTGCGGATAGTGTAGAGTTGCCTTTAGGTGCTCATACTGCTCGTTGTTGGTTGGCAAATGCTCATTTTTTCTTAGCATTCTTCTTCTTACAAGGTCATCTCTGGCACGCTCTGCGAGCTATGGGTTTTGACTTTAAGCGTGTGGAAAATGCGTTGAATGGTGTAGCAGAAGAATCTTAATCTGATAAGTTTTTGAGAGTTGGAATTTTTAAGTGTGATTTCTGAGATTCCAACTCTCAAACTATATCTCTGGAAGGCTGATAGTAGGGAGGTTGTAGGCAATCTCCTTGCAAGTGGTTTGGGAAACGAAAAATTGCTGTAATAGAAAATTTTGCTTTAGGGCTTGACAACCTAACTCTAGTTATGAGTAAATATAAATAGTAAATAGAAATATTTCTCATTTATCTCGAGCAGAATACAATAAGGTGGGTTAAATGACAGCACAACCTAAAGGATGAGACATCTCTAGAAATTAAGTCTTAGCCTAAGAATCATAAGGGTTTGAGATTAATTTCTGTAGTGGGAGCATCCTGCCCGTTAGCACCTGAGTGAGATAAATTTGCTATATATCCCTATTTAGTTTTTGTTCCTTCACCTAAACCAGGGAAAAACCCAGAGGGCTATTCCACAATGTAATTAATTAACGGGAGATAAAATTATATTGAGTTTTGTTTTGCTAGCTTATTGAAAATATTTCTCAAAATTTTCCTAGGATATGAATAAATAGATTTTGAGCGCAGCAGTTAGGTATCACTTCAGACAAAAATCAACATTTAAGAATAACTATTTTTTACCAGACACCCTTTAACTTGATTATAGCTACTATGTAATCAAACAATAAACAATTTAAAATTTTCAAATAAAACCTGAAAAATTATGAATACCTGACAAATTTCAGAAATAGATCGAAATATCATACTAACAATTTTTTCTTTAATAAATCACCCATAGAAAATATAAAGAAATGGCAGGTTCAAAAAAACTAGCTTCATGGAAAATAAAACGCTATAAAAATAACTGCGATCGCAGATTTTCTTTCAAATCTTTAGAATCAGAAAATAGTTGTCAAAATCAAACAATAACTACGAACAAAAATATGAATAAACTACAAAGTGATTGGTCTGGTTATTGTGATGAATTAGACCCGTACTAAGTTCTAATTCAATAGTTGTAAAATTTCTCAAACCAATATCTAAGTATAAGACAGAAAAAATACTACTACGGAGGTAAAAATGTCAAAAATCGGTCTTTTTGTCGGCAGTACAACAGGTAAAACTGAAGAAGCTGCAGAAATTATTCAGAAAGAATTTGGTGGTGACGGAGTACTTACTATCCATAATATGACTGACGCACAACCTGATGATTTTAATGGTTATCAAAATTTAATTGTTGCCAGTCCTACCTGGAATATTGGTGAACTACAAAGTGACTGGGAAGGTTTCTTTGATGAACTAGATAATATCGATTTCAAGGGCAAAAAAGTTGCCTATTTCGGTACAGGAGACCGCATGACCAAGCAGCCTGCCGCCAAGCAGAGTCAGAGCGAGAATCCATTGCAGCGGCTGACTGAACGCGAAGTCGAGGTGTTGCGGCTAGTGGTTCAGGGATCCAGCAATCGGGAGATTGCCACGCAGCTGGTGATTACTGAGGGAACAGTCAAGTCCCATATTTCTAACATTCTCAATCGGTTGGACGCGCGGGATCGGACGCAAGCAGC
>NZ_JAAHGT010000366.1 GCF_010672385.1 Okeania sp. SIO2F4 | reverse complement strand
TGGAGACCTCGCCATCCCATCCTGACGGAATGCTCCGCTTTCCGACTGCTTTTTTCCCCTATCCAAGGGGAGGCTTTAAACCACAATTATTTAATTAACAATTAATAATTAATAATTGGGTAAAATAAGTCGAATGAGAGCATACGAGTGACTAAAATCTAAAAGCGATAGTACTTCAAGAGATTGAAATTTGGTAGATACCAGAGGTGGAAAGATATATATATTCCCAGATTTTTAACTGACAAATAGTTGTCTTGATTTCTTCCTCCCTATTCCCTATTCCCAGTTAAGTGTTCCCTGTTCCCTACCTCCTTTTTATATTTCCTTTACAAACAGTCTCTTAGTTTACCACTGAGAAAATATTTCTTTAATTCGCTTAATAGCTAAATCTGTTGCTTCAGTTGGAGATAAACCTTCAATTAACACTTGTTGCATCGCTTTACCCCAAATATTTTCTGAATCTACCTGAGAATAAGCAGGGTTGATCGAATTGTTAAATAAAGAAATCTTATCTTTAGTAAACTTTTTAGATCCTACAGAAATATGGGGATCTTTTGTATTACTCCAAAAGGGGTCTTCCCATAGTTGAGGCATAATCGGAAAATAGCGACTTTTTCCACCTTTAATATAAGTTCCTAAATTATCTGGTTGTATTAAATATGATAAAAATTATTTCGCTAATTCAGGATGAGCAGAGGATTTAAAAATTACAGGTTGTTTGACAGATACTAAATATCTAGGCTCTGTTCCATTAGGATTATAGGGAAACTCTATAGTTCTCATTTGATTCAAGTAAATTTCTTCATCTTCTTGTTGAGAAGCAGGAATCGACATAGTTGGATTAATTGTCATTAAAGTCTTGCGATTGAGGAAATTAGTATTATTATCTGAATTTATCCAATTAACTGCGTTAGGTGGCACATAGCCATTTTTATAAAAGCTGGTATACCAGTCTAATACCTCAATAAGTTTTTGTCTGACTTCTGGTTTATCTACTTGTAATTTGCCTTGTTTATCTAATATTTTTAAATTATTAGCCTCCAATATTTGTTCAAATACAAAGTAAGTATCTGAACCATAAATAGACATAGGCAAACCCAAGGCATAAATATTATCTTGACCTTGTTGAAGTATAACTTTTTGTGCTTTTTGCCAAAACTGCCAAAACTCATCCCACTTTTGAGGTATTTCCTCACCTAAACCTGCATCACGAATTAAATCATGCCAGTAGTGAATATGAATACCTCGTTGCATTATTGGTACAGCATAATTAGAAAATTTTGACTCAATATTGTTGTACAAATAAACCGACTTCAGCGCAGTATTATCATATAAATTTTTTACAGGTGCAATTACATCTGAAACATCTAGTAATTTACCCTGCCAAGCCCATTGAGGAATTAAAGTATATCCTGCTCTATAAGAAAAAAATATATCAGGCGGTTTACCTGCTCCTAAAGCATCAATAGCTACTTGTAAAATGTCATCTGGACTAAAAAACAAAAGTTCAACTTTGTTGTCAGTTTTTTCTTGCCATTCAGTAATAACTTTTTCTAGAGACCGATCTTCTTCTGGATAGTATCCCCGATTCCACCAAATTGTTAATATTTTCTCTGATTGAGGTTCTTGTAGATAATTTTTAGGTTTATTTCCACTACATGTCACTAATATTAAACCGACTATAAATAACAATATTAAACTGATTAATTTATGTTTCATAATTATCTAATCCGGTAGTTATAGTAAATGTAATTTCTATCTGGGTATTTATTATCATTAGCTGTAAGTTTTCAGGCTTCAGTTTTCAGCTTTTTTATGACTGACTTGACTGAGCGCTAGACGCTTTTTAATAATAGCATGAGAGCTAGTTAATATCCTAATTTAGTTGTTTGGTTATTAGTTTTTGATAACTCGGCGATATACCAATTATCATCAGGAATGAAGTACAAAGTTCTAGGTTTTAGGGAATACCTTCACTGGGAAGAGGAAATAGATACTCCAAAAAACTCTATAGCCAAGATATTTTTATGATGAGTTTAGTCATTTGTCTAAAAAAAAATGATATTATCAGTTGAATTATAGCAGTCGAAGCAAAGATTAGGACATTTCTAAACCATGAAACCCTTTGAAAGTCTGTTGTTCCCAGTTAAGTGTTCCCTATTCCCGATTCAAGTAGCGCTATAATTGACAGAAGAGAACTGTGGTATGACTAAAGCACGATCGAGGAGATTCAACTCCAACCAATTATGGACACCGATCGTGACGGTGGTATTTTCAAGACTATTGCTCCACCCAACATCTTCGGATCGTAGCGACGATAATTTTTGACTCGTTTAAAATATAAAAGTATTTCTCAAATAGGATTTTTCATGTTTCGGTTGCTAGAACAAATAGTTCTGATTTCTTAGCAATATTGTGGAAAGCGATCGGAAAAATTGGGAGAAGTCTTCCGAAAAATGACAATAGAGAAATGTTAAATACAATTCTCAACAGATAATGAGTTAATTATCGAGAATTCTCCTAGCGATTATTATTGGGGTTGTGGTAAAGATGGTACAGGTAAAAATAAATTAGGACTAATTTTAATGGCAGTTCGTCAAACATTGCGCGTTCGCGTAGCGGTGCGTAGCACTATCGCTACTCTAATGAATAATATGATGTCCGGATAATAAGTGATAAAAAGGTTTTTGTTTGTAATATTGCTTGAGCAAGTGAAATATCTATCTTATTGCTAGATCAATACTACAAGCTTAATTATAACCATTCAACCAGACATGATATTGTTGTAGTCATTGCGACTGGAACGGAGTGGAAGGAAGCAATATCAAGCCACCCCTGAAATTGCTTCCTATCGTCGCAATGACCGATTATATCATGTCCGCTGAACCAATCCTCTTCTTTTTAAGAAGAGCTAATTATTAATTATTGAACTATTCCCTGTTCCCTGCCATAATAACTGGCAATAATAGCCACCATTAACCACCAAAGGGTATTAATTTGGGGACGATACCAAACCGTATCCACCAAACCATGAGCCATCAATCCTACCATTGCTACCATCGCCCCAATTAACCAATACCCTTGAGTGTTACTAGCATCTCGCAAACTTCTCAACTGCAATACACCTTGATTAAAAGTCACTAACAGCAACCACAAAAAAGCAGTAAAACCAATAAAACCAGTTTCCACAATGATTTCTAAAGGTACAGAATAAGCACTCAAAGCACTGTAACGGGGACGCTGATAGAGAGGATAAATTTTATTAAACACATCATTACCCGGTCCAATACCTAAAACTGGGCGATCGCGAATCATATCAAACACAGACATCCAGACATTCATCCGAAAATTATTACTGCTATCTTGACGACCTGCAAAAATACTAAGAACGCGATCGCGCAACGGCTCTAATAAGACCACTGCCAAAATTAACAACCCCGCCAAACTTCCCACAGCTATTGGCAATGACCAAGTTTGCCAAAATCTAGGCATATAGATTTTCCACCAATACCACATTAAAATCAACATGGCAAACATCAAAGCCAAAAACCCAATCCAACTCCCTCTGCTACCCGTATAACGCAAACAAGCACAGTTGACTACCAATATTGTGACTGCTAGAGATTTTTGCGCCCAACTACGCCAAGCAAAAATTGCCACAAAACTTAAAGCAATAGCAGGCAACAAATATCCACCTAATAAATTAGGATTTCCCAAATAACTATAGACACGAGTCACATTTGCTTGGGTGGAGTTAGGGTCATTCCAGGTAGCTAGAGGTTCAACTTTGTCTATCCATTGGCGAATACCATAGAAACTAACAATTAGGGAAATCAATAAATAAATATTGATTAACCAAGAGCGGAGTTTAGGCGATCGCAACACCAGCGACCCCGAAGCAAATAAAAATAAATAAAGAGTCAATTTCACCCATCCGCTAAAAGCAGCAGTCTTTGATGGGGAGACAACCATTGCCAATGTAGCAATACTCCAGTAAAGCAATATTAGTAGATGAATGGGAGTTAAATGTTCCTGGGTGTTATCTGAGACACTCAGCAATACCCAAAAAGCAGCGCTAGCAAGTAATAAGAAACCAATGAGAGCAGTATTTACAAAAGGAGCTAGACTAAATACAATTGCCAGCAAGATAAAACCAAGAGGTTCTCCCCATTGCATTAACCAACTACCCCGTCGCCAGTTATAGAGAGAACCATTAAGTAAACCATAGAGGTAGCTAGCATTTAGCCATTGAGAGTCAGAGAGTGAGAGATTAGTTAGTGTTAACTTTTGCCAAACTGAGTTCATTTTATGATACCAACAAGAAGAACAATAATCGTAGATAGGAACAAGCAATACTTAGTGCGGGTATCCTGCTCGCGAGTAAGGGAGTCAGATGCTCCCACTACCGTGTCTCGTAACAAAAATAATTACAATGCACCACCACTTTAATAATACAGAGTTTCAAGTAGCTTTCGTATAATAGACATATCCAAAAATTAAAAATAAAATCAATTATTTACCCTTACCGAAAAATAAGGGTTTAAAGCCTCTCCTTTAAAGGAGAAAAAAGCGGTCGTTTGCCGAGCATGACCTTAGGATGGGATGCCGAGGTCTCCTCGCTAGCCTCCAATCGACCAACAGAGCGGTCGTTTGCCGAGCATGACCTTAGGATGGGATGGCGAGGTCTCCCGAAGAATGCAGAGCCGCTCCGCTTTTCATGTCGGCGCCAGCAAAACGCCATATCCAATCTCCCCTTGAGAAGAAAAAAAATTCGCTTTTAACTAATCCGATCCGTTTCAAGAAGAGGTAATTATTAATTATTAATTGTTAATTATTAATTATTGAATCCCTACTCCCTTTTTACTTAGAGAGTGGTAGAACTAATATATATCGATACCCTGATTCAGCAGAACCTTGAATCCACAAAGACCCGCCCTGTTGTTCTGCTAACTGACAACAGAATAGCAGTGCTAATAGATCGCGGGTGGGGTTGGCAGTAACATTTTCTCCTTGTTTTGGCATTTCCTCAAAAATTATTTCTTTGAGTTCGGCAAATGTTAGCTGTAATCTATTTAGCGTTAAGCTTGAGTTACTATTTTGTTCAATTGCAGATAACTTTTGGGAGTAGAGTTGAGTATGAGGAAGATTATCTCCAAGAAGGGGATGAGAAACCCACACTGCAACATTAAGTTCTTCTTGTTTTTCAGACAAATGAAGTTTTACTTCACTCCCTGAACCAGCAGATTGAATTACGCTATAAATTAAGTTGTATAGTGTCTGTTCTAAAATTTCTTTATCAAACAAACCAATCTTGCGATCGCCACCTCCACCTAATACATGGAATTCAACCTGACGATAAACTGTTTCTGGTTCTAAGTCTCTAACTATTTGCTGACAGAGATTTTTCACGTCAACAGGAGTTTTTTCTAAATTTTGGCCAGATTCATCTAGTTTTGCTAAGGCAATAATTTGTTCAACTAGCGATCGCAAATATCGACTTCTCTCATTGATGACTTCTACATATTCTCTTTGTTTGTCTGTCAGAGGTCCGTAGATTTCCTGGTTCAGAACACTTGCCATTCCCATAACAGAAGTTAACGGAGTTAACATTTCTTGGGTAACAAGAGTCAGTAGCTTGTTTTTCAGCAAATCAGTAGATGTAGTCATAGATTTATTAGTCATGGAAAAAAATTTAGTTCTTGTCAAGTTGTATCAGTTACTATACAGCAATTCCGATCATAAAATTTCGGTAAGTGGGAAACCACCGTCTTTTAAGCGGTGGATGGAAACGACGGGCGCGGATTTTAATCCGTAGTCAAAAAATGGCGTTGCTGAGTGGTAATGATTTTTAGATTAAGTACCAACGCAAAACATAAGTTTTTCAATTTTACCTTCAGCTACTTACCATTACATTTCAGCAACGCCCAAAAAATGTGTTATAATTAATTAACAACTTAAAAAGTAGGCTCAATGGTATGTATGGCCGGAGAGAGTAGTGGCAATTGGCACCGCCTAGTAGGGGCGAAGGCCGTTTCGCTGCCCGACATGAAACGCCCCTACTGCTGCTGTATACGTACTACGGTACGGTACTGGCAATGTGGTTGTTTCGAGCAATGTGGAAATCGTGGTTTTAACCCGATAGAAACCTCCTAGTCACGAATCCCACGCGGCTTTAGTCCGTGGAGTGTCAAACTGGTGATGTAGTACAAAATTATAGGTTTTAGGGAACACTTAACTGGGAACAGGGAACAGAAAAGAAGACAAAAAAGTGTACCTTACTAACTTGAGAAACAGTATACCTGATTCTTGTGGTATAATAAAAAAACACGGAGATAACATAATCTCTGCTGTATAAACTGTGACTCAAATATCGAGTAGAAGAATCCCGCGGTGTCGCCTAAGTCAAACGTTAGAAATATGTCAAGATTGAATCATTCTCTCAAGGGAATTTTGCAAATCTTGAGTTAGGTCTGATATTGCTGTACGACGTTTAGTTTGGTAAGCTTCCCACCGTTGAGAAACAGAAATCGGTTCTCCCACTGTCATTTGCACCCTTTGTTTTCCTAATCTGGGACGTTTTAAGGGATTACCACCCTTAATCCGATTAATCATATCCCATATTAACAAAGTTATATCAGCAAATCTCTCTACTGTAGGCTTTTCCTTAACATATTTACTACTAACTGCGACAAAACTTTCTACTAATCTCATGTGCCACATCCTCAGATTAGCTTCTTGCGCAAGTCTATTTGCCAAACCTCTGTCTACAGGAGAAAGAGTCGCTAAATTTTCAATATCTTCTCTATAAATAAAATCCCATCCTGCTTGTTCGAGACGACGACAACGATCTATCAAATTACCCTTGGGATGAATATGAAAATATTCTTCTGCAACTTCTAGAGCAACATTGAGAAGAGTATTGAGACGAGTATTTATATTTTCATTAACTTGGTCATCTGTTAGAGGTTGTTGGGAAGAACTTTCTTGAATTAGTTCAGGTAACTCTCGGTGATAGAATTGTCGATAAAAATTTTCCATTTTTCCTAGTAAATAACCCCCTAATCTCAAAAGTCTTTGATAAAGTTTAGAAGGTGCTAATTTTTCCTGGTCAGAAAGATTTTCAGTCCCCGGAGACAAACCACTATCTTTTTCTAGTCTAGTTAAAAGTTTCTCCAAATTTTTCCAAGGTTCATCCAAGTATTTGTATTGAATACCTACTGGCACAATAAATACTTCTTCTGAACGACTTGCCTTAGATATATCCTCAACACACCAAAATCCCATTTGGGCAATACCAGGTTCTAATAAACTAACTTTTTCATTATGACCATTGGTGGCTCCTTCTGGAGCGGCCATCATTGGTAAACTGCCATGGGCAAATAATTCACGAGCTGATTTTAGTCCCTGACGGTCCAGCTTTCCACGGTGAATTGAACTTCCTCCCAGATACGAATACCACTTACCTATACAATTACCTGCCCATAAAGGAATACCTCGGTCAAAAATAAAGTGATAGTGGAGGAGAGATGGAAGGGTGATACCTTTTTGTTTGGCTAGTTTTGGCAATAGATACCAAATCATATATCCTATGCAAAATGGGTCATCGGCACTAGGATGACGGAATGCCATGAGGAAACGAGTTTTGCCTTGGTGGAAGCTTTGATATAGTTGGGCTAGGGTTTCTAGGTTGTCTACTTGTATATCAGCGATGGATGTCTGGAACTTCAGCCACCAAGGTAACATTAGTTTGGTCCCTTGGCGTACTAGAGGTTTGAAGTTGGGTGGGATGAATTCTAGAGGTGGTTGAACTTGGATAGTTGAGTGAGGCATTGTGATTTATTCGTTACTGTTACTTTATAGATTTTCCTACTGGGGCAACACATATAAAAATCTATATTGGATTGTAGTATCTCGTCTAGCTTGAAAATTTGGGTAAAGAGCGAGTCAATGAAGACCTCTCCCCAGCCCCTCTCCTGCAAGGAGAGGGGGAAGATTTTACCCACAATTTTAGTCTAGAGGAGCTGGTAGATTGACAAGTTGTTTGGTTATTCTCTACTTTCTAAGGCTTCTACCCTTTTCTCTAGTAAAAGTATTCTATGAGTTAGAGGTGTACTATCTTTATCCTCTAAATATTCTGCCAATGCACTTACCACTACTTCTGTTTGAGACATTTTTGTTTGATTAATATAATCCTTGAGTTTTCGCATAAGTGGAAAAGGAATTCTCACAGCAATCTGAGACTTTTTCAGGGGACTATGCCCTTTTTTTTTGGGGTAACACTCAAGGGATCTACCGCCTCTATAGGGCAACAAGTTCTACCTTGATAATTTTCATAATCTTTATCTGTGAGATAAAAATATCTCCTCCAATAATGTTTATTTCCTGTCGGTTTATCAATAAAACTTGGTGGTGCGTCATCTTCTAGGTTTGCATAACCAATTATTTTGTGCCCAGCTTTAGATATATCTGACATACGAGAGTCAGATATACCTTGTTTTTGAAACAAGTCCGTACTACCCTGCCTGACCCAAGGATATTTACTAGGATCATCAAGCCAGATAATTTCTTTTTCATACTCTAAACATTCTTCTGGTCTCATTATTACTGCCATTGCTGCTTTTCCTTTCTATAAAGAAGTAGATATAACAATGATAGTTTTGCATGGCGTTTTATGACAACGCATGGCAAAAAAATTTATATAAATTTAATGATTTAGAGAATGTTTCTACACTTTTACAAGGAATTGACGCATTAATTCTAGATGAAATGCTTTATACATAAGTTTTTATCGTAGTAGCTCGTCCAAACAAAAATTGTGGTTAAGGGGCGAGCAACTACTAAAGACCTCTCCCCCGACCCCTCTCCTACAAGGAGAGGGGAGAGA
>NZ_JAAHGT010000365.1 GCF_010672385.1 Okeania sp. SIO2F4 | reverse complement strand
AGTTCCAATGGCGACGCAACAGCTCTAACCACCTTTCCATCGTGGCTATCTGTTCGTCACTCGGCTTGATTCGATAGATGTAGGTTAAGAGCATGATGTTATTGTACTACTCGCGACCTATTGAGAACCGTTAAACCCCGTCGGGCAATTCCCCTCCCGTTATAATCTTTGATTATAACCCGAGACCCCTTGCCCGTTTAGTTGGGGTAATACCATTTCTCAAAAACTTTTCTACACTTTCTTGAGTAGGGTAGCAGGGAAGTAGTTAAGGACGTTGCATACAACGTCCGTATAGAGAAGTCAAAACTTGACATCCTCCCGACGCTGCACTTGCGTGAAAGCGCGGGATTCCCTAACATTGCTGATAGGGGGTTTCTGCTTCTCGCGCACCTGCCTCCCTTGCCGAACCTCTTTCCGGTCTAAAGGCGCGCTCCACAGACAAGACAGCATGGTCTTGGGGGTCTCCCCCATGAGCGACTGGCGCTGAAACTGCTAGACCAGCAGCCTTATTATTTTTACTATAGCATACTATTGTTAGAACTGCAACATTGATTGGTTTTCCAATTGCGTCGCTCCCCTACGGGAGAGCGCGGGTCTTCAACCAACGTTGAGATAAATAATTAACGCGCTACTAGCTAATAATTATTAAAAAAGTGATTTAGCCCGTATTAATTACTTAATAATTGAAGTATCAACTAAGTATAGCATTAATGCATGGTAATTGGTATAACTGCAAATATAGATAAGGATAAAATTATACTGAAAGTACATCTTTATTATTTTAGTTACAAGGCCAAAATCTATTGCCCATTACCTACTATCTATTATGTTATGGTAACTCTTGCCGGATACAACAATTTAATTCTCATTCACAATAGCGCCAACTCTCAAGTTTATCGTGCCCGACGAGTTGATGATAACGAACCTGTCATTCTCAAATTTCTTAACCAAGACTATCCCACCACTGAGCCAATTAGACGCTACAAACAGGAATATCATCTCACTTGCCAGTTAAAATCTCCAGGTATTATTAAAGCTTATAGTTTGGTAGAATGGCAAAGAAGTTTCGCAATTATCTTTGAAGACTTTGGAGCAATTTCCCTTCAAGAATTCTTGCAAGGACAAGAAAAACTTTCTCTTGAAAATTTTTTATTTTTAGCGATCGCCATTACCGAGAGTTTGGGGCAAATTCACACTTCACATATAATTCACAAAGACATCAACCCTAGCAATATCCTTTTTAATTCCCACACAAAAGAACTAAAAATTATCGACTTTGGGATCTCCACCCAACTGAGTCGAGAAAATCCTACTATCAAAAATCCCAATGTTTTAGAAGGTACTTTAGCTTATATTTCCCCAGAACAAACGGGGAGAATGAACCGGAGTTTAGACTATCGCACGGATTTTTATTCCTTGGGGATAACATTCTATGAAATGTTAACCAAACAACTGCCTTTTCCTACATTAGATGCTCTAGAATTAATCCATTGTCATCTAGCTAAACAAGCTATTTCTCCCTCTCAAATAAATTCATCAATTCCACCAATAATCTCTGAGATAGTAATGAAATTGATGGCGAAAAATGCTGAAGACCGCTATCAAAGTTCCTGGGGATTAAAAGCAGATTTAGAAAATTGTTTAGAGCAATTGGAATTAACAGGAAAGATAGGGGTTTTTCCTTTAGCAACTCAAGACTTTTCAGAAAGGTTTCAAATTCCTCAAAAACTCTATGGTAGGGAAACAGAAATTGCAACTTTACTCCAAGCATTCGAGGTAGTTGCCGAAACTGGAAAAGTAGAATTGATGATGGTTGCAGGTTATTCTGGCATCGGCAAATCATCCCTGGTACAAGAACTTTATAAACCCATTACTGCTCGTCGGGGTTATTTTATTTCGGGGAAATTCGACCAATTTCAAAGAAATATTCCTTATTCAGCGATCGTCTCTGCTTTTACAGGATTAATCAGACAATTATTAGGAGAAACTGAAACAGGGTTACAACTCTGGCGAGAAAAGTTATTAAAAGCTTTGGGTTCTAATGGACAAGTAATGATTGATGTGATTCCCGAAGTAGAACTAATTATTGGCCAACAACTGCCAGTTCCTGTATTAGGAGCAAACGAATCACAAAATCGTTTTAATCTTGTTATTAGTAATTTTATTGGTGCTTTTTGCAGCGAAGAGCATCCGTTAACCCTGTTTCTTGATGATTTGCAATGGGCAGATTTGGCAACTTTAAAACTAATGGAACGGATGTTAGTTGAGGGTAAAACTAAATATTTGTTGCTGTTGGGAGCATATCGCGATAATGAAGTTTCTATAAGTCATCCTTTAGCAATGTCTCTAGAAAAACTTAGGAAAAATAACAATGCAATTAACCAAATTACTTTAAATCCTTTACCCCTAGATCGAATTGCCGAGCTGATTGCCGATACCCTCAAACAGACTCAGAAAATTAATGATTTAGCAAAGTTAGTCCTGCAAAAAACAGGGGGAAATCCTTTCTTTATTAATGAATTTTTACAAGCTTTGTATAGTGAGAATTTGCTAGAATTCCATCAGCGATCGAGAACTTGGCAATGGGATATGGTAGTGATTCAGGGAAGGGGATTTAGTGATAATGTAGTGGGATTGATGGTAGAGAAACTGCAAAAATTACCGCCATCGGTGCAAGAAATTTTATCTCTTGCAGCTTGTTTGGGAGCCGAATTTGACTTAGAATTTCTAAGCTGGGTCGGACAAAAAAAACCAGAAGAGATTTTTGTATCTTTGCAAATAGCTCTCGAACGTCACTTTATCCTTCCTATCTGCGAACTAGACGAAAACCTCTTGATTCAGTCATATAAGTTCGGGCACGATCGCATCCAACAAGCTGCCTATGCACTCATTCCTGATGCTCGACAAGAATTGATACATTACCAGATAGGGCAATTGTTGCTCCAAAAGCTACCTCCAGAAGCAAGAAGTGAGAGCATTTTTGAGATAGTAGGTCAATTAAACTATGGAATGGCTTTAATTACGGAACAAAAAGAGCGTGACGAACTTGCCGAACTGAATCTGATTGCTGGTCACAAAGCTAAAGCAGCAAACGCCTATCAAGCAGCTCGCGAATATGCCAACACTGGGTTATCGTTGCTTGGAGAAAATTGTTGGCAACGGCAATATGAAATCAGTCTGGTATTTTATCAACTTTCGGCTGAATTGGCATCCCTGTGCGGTGATTTTGAGGCGATGGAACAATTTGTTGCCACAGTCATCAAGCAATCTCAGTCAGCATTGACTCTAGCTAATATTTACCGAATTTGTATCCAGGCTAATTTTGCTCAAAATAAACTGAATAAAGCTATTTCCATAGCTCAAGAATTACTAAAACAGTTAGGTATCACTTTTCCAGAAATGCCTACAAGCGAAGATGCTCAAAGTTTAGTTACAGAGATTAAAAACCTAATTGGAAATCGGGAAATTAGGGATTTAGTGCGTTTGCCAATAATAGTAGATGAAGAAAAAATAGCTATCTTGCAGACTGTTGCTAGCATTATACCAGCTGCCTATAATGCAGGTTCTTCATTGTTTCCAGTATTAGTTTCTTTTGCTGTCAAGTTCTCAATTGAACATGGCAATACATCTGCTTCAACCTTTGCTTATGCTACCTATGGAATCGTTACTTGTAATCTGTTACAAGATATCAATGCAGGAGTGAAATTCGGTCAATTAGCACTCGAAACTGTATCTAAATTAGATGTTAAAGCGTTCAAACCCCAAGTCCTACAGATTGTAGCAGGATTTACTCTCCACCGCAAATCCCATATCAAAAGCACTATACCCCTATTGCAAGAAGCATATACAAGTGGCGTAGAAGTTGGAAATCATGAATATGCAGGACACAGTGGTGCCGTATTTTGTCTCAATTCTTTTTGGTGCGGTCAACCCCTTGCTAGGTTGGAACAGGAAATTCATACTTACTATAACGGGTTGATGCAATTGAATCAATTAACCACAGCAAATTACTGTCGATTTCATTTGCAGACTACTTTAAATTTACTAGAGGTTACAGAGCATCCAACCATTTTGTCTGGAGATGTTCTGCAAGAAGCAAAGTTTTTGCCTTTATTGATTTCTGCCAACGACTTATATGGACTCTATATTTTTTATTTGCATAAGTTAATGCTTTGCTACCTATTTGAGGAGATTAAATTGGCTCAAAACTATGCACTTGAGGTGAAGCGCTATTTAATAGGTGGTACTGGAACTGTTGGTATAGCTGGGTTTTATTTCTATGATTCTTTGACTGCTATAGCTGCCTTCAATCCAGAATCAGAGGAAAAATCAGAGTTTCTCCAGCAAGTGGAAGACAACCAGAGGCAGTTGCAACAGTATTGGGCACTTTATGCTCCCATGAATCATCAACATAAGGTCGATTTGGTAGAAGCAGAAAAATGCCGAATTTTAGAACAAAAATTGGAAGCCATAGAATTATATAATAAAGCGATTTCTGGAGCTAAAGAAAACGGTTTCATCCAAGAAGAAGCCCTTGCTAACGAACTAACTGCCAAATTTTATCTAGACTGGGGTCAGGAAAAAGTTGCCCAAGTTTACATGACAGACGCACACTACTGCTATTCTCTTTGGGGGGCAAAAGCAAAGGTCAAGCACTTAGAAGAAAACTATCCTCAATTATTTCCGTCCCAAACCACAACAATTTCCGATTTGACAACCCTGAATACTCGCACAACCAGCAATTCTACTGACTGTTCAGAATTAGATTTAGCCACAGTTATCAAATCAACCAATGCTATTTCCAGCGAGATTATTTTGGAAAATTTGTTGGCAACCTTAATGCATATTCTAGTGGAAAATGCAGGAGCACAACGAGGTATTCTGATTTTACCTAGGGGCAAAAGTTTATTCATCGAAGCCACCAAGGAAGCAGACTTGGAGGAAATTTCGGTCTTGCAGTCTCAGCCTCTAGATAAGTTTGACAAGCTCTCGGAAAAGATAGTCCGTTATGTCGCCCGCACTCGCGAAACAGTAGTTCTCAAAGATGCCTCAAGTGAAGGTGACTTTACCGACGATAGCTACATTCAACAATACCAATGTCAGTCTATCGCCTGCACTCCTCTGATCTGTCAAAATCAACTCCAAGGTATTATCTATCTGGAAAACAATTTGAGCGCGGGAGCTTTTACCCAAGAGCGCATGGCACTGTTGCGTACCCTGGCTGCCCAAGGAGCGATTTCTTTGGAAAATGCTCGACTCTACGACGCTTGCCAGCGGTTTGTCCCAGAGCAGTTTCTCAGTTTTCTAGAGAAAAAGAGTATTATTGATGTAAAATTAGGAGATCAAGTGGAACGGGAAATGACAGTGCTATTTTCCGATATCCGGGGTTTTACTAGCATCTCCGAGAAGATGACACCGGGGGAGAACTTTGCTTTTATTAACGAATATCTAGGTTACATGGAACCTCAAATTCAAAAACACGGCGGTTTTATTGATAAGTATATCGGTGATGCAATTATGGCGTTATTTCCGAATTCTGCGGATGACGCTGTTAAGGGAGCGCTCGCCATGTTGGAGGAGTTGAAAACATACAATTTATATCGACAGCAAAAAAATCTCCACCCCCTCGACATCGGTATTGGTTTGCATACAGGGAAGTTAATTTTAGGAACTGTGGGTGGTTTCAGACGGATGGATGGAACTGTTATCGGGGATGCGGTCAATTTATCTTCGCGGGTGGAAGGGTTGACTAAGATATACGGGGTTTCTCTTTTAATTACCCATCAAACTTTGGTGCGTTTGAATAATCCCTTGGAATACGACTTGCGGTTTATTGAACAAGTTAAAGCTAAAGGAAAAGCTAAAGCGGTTGGTTTATTTGAAGTATTTTCTGGCGACCCACCAGAATTGCGAGATGCTAAAATAGCTACTAAGGAAAAGTTTGAAAGGGCAGTGCTGTTATATTATCAGAAGTCTTTTGTTAAAGCAGGGCGTTTATTTCAAGAATGTCTAGCAGAGAATTCTGGCGATCGTACTGCTTCTAGTTATCTTGAACGATGTCAAGGTTATTTTATTTGAAATTCGGTACATATTAAATCTGTCTGAAAATTCCTCCACAGCGATGATAGAAAGCAATCTCGCGCAACCCCTGATATTGAATCCGGTTATATAATACTAATTTGATAAATGTTTGTTACAAATACTAGAAGTAATATCAAATCCGTTGATCGTGATACAATGCGTAGGGGCGAATGGCCATTCGCCCCTACAATATAGACTCTTATCTTTAAAATGCTGAATAACACCGATGCTTCCAGATTTGATATAATAAAGAAGGAAGAAGGGGGAAATATTTTAAAAAATGGAGAAACGACATAAATAGCTATCTAAAATAAATTAGAGCAGCTATTTTTAAGTATATCTGATTGCTCTCTACCTTTTTGTAGCATTCTTTTTTCAAATTGGTGTGGTATGTGTTGATAATTCTATAATTACTTCAATACCCCCATCCCTCCATCTCCCAATCACCCCATCCCCCCATCTCCCCATCAATCTTTAGTAGCAAACATTAACATATTTCATCTTAATAACAAACTCCCTTCTGCCGGAAATTTTTCTGATTTTCTTTGATTAAAGCGCCAATATTGTTGATAATTATTAAGAAAGTTTTGTCCTAAAATTCCATCAACTTCTAATAACTTCAACACTGGGGAAGACAAAATTACTGTTTCTAAGTTTTTCAGCTCATAATTTCCCATTTTTACTTTAGCTAAGGAAGCATATTCTGCCATTTCTATGCCACAAAAACCTTGCACTTGAATTTCCTGTCTTTCAGCCGCAGAAATTTTTAACTTACTAGCTAATTTCTGAGAAATAAAAATACTTTCTGCCCCCGTATCTAACATAAAAATAAACGGACCATTGCCATTAATTTTTACCTCGGCTAACATTACTCCTAATTTAGATTTAATTGGGATAGCATCATTAATATTTTTAGCAGGTATTGGAGTGGGAGGTAGTAATCGTAATTTTTTGGTTTGAGGATTTATTTGTACATCAAAATTACTCAAAATATCCATGCCTAAAACTCCTGATAATCCCTCTGGCATGATAGTGGTAGTAAATTCTAAACCTGTTAAGTTTTCGACTTTAACATTATCAATTTTTAAGATAGGCAAACGATGCAAATTAGCTTTCATTTCTGGGCATTCATCTCCTGCTACGGCATAAGTTAAAAATTCTTTTGGTACAGGTTCCCCTGTTAATTCTAATTCTTTGATTGTTTCTGTGGCAATGATAGAAGTAGAAGCACCTGTATCTAATAAAAAATTACCCGATTTTTCTCCTAGAGTTGCTGTCAAGGTAAAAGCTTTTCCTCCGTCTAAAAATTCTAGGGGAATAGTTGCATTTCCTGTTACTTTTGGGCGGGGTAAGTTTAGACCTTCTAATTGTACAATGGCTCCAATTGATATATTTTTTCTAGGGAATATAACTATATCTTGCGGAAAAATAATAGGTTTTAGTTGAGCTAAACTAGGGGAAATAATTATGCAGCTAATAGCTCCAATAATAATAGTTGTAATACTCGCAAATTTGTTCATAGTTGTTAGTTAATTGGAATAGCAAAATTCCGATCGCATGATATTAATTATGATTGATTTATATCATTTTCGTTATAACAGTTATAATTAAGCTTGTAGTTGGGCTTTAGCCCCCCAAGTATTTATGGTAGGGCTAAAGCCCAACTACGAACAAAGGTTTTATTCTAACTAATAATCTGGGAAATAAATTTACCTGAAGTTGATAAAATACTAACCTGTTTCTACAGTATCTAAGAGAGCTTTGAGAATGAGATAGATGGAAGTTGCTCCTGGGTCTTGATGACCAATGCTGCGATCGCCTAAATAACTGGCTCTTCCTTTTTTCGCTAACATTGGAATTGTATTTTTCATTCCAGACTCAGCAGCATCTACCGCTTGTTTCAAACTATCGAGAAAACTAGAATCATTTGCTACTGCTTCTGTAAAAGTATTTGCTGCTGGAGACAACGCATCTAACATGGTTTTGTCTCCCAAGTTAGCTTTGCCACGTTGCACTACTCCCTCAACTGCTGCAGTGAATACTTTAGACATATCTTCTGTAGTTAATTCTGACTTTCTTGTTACTACAGCACTTGCTCGTAAAAATAGAGTGCCATACAGAGGTCCACTAGCACCACCAATAGTAGAGATTAAAGTCATACTCACAGTTTTAAAAATACTGCCAATATCTTTATTCGTAACAGTGGGGAGTAGAGTTATAACTTTCTGAAAACCACGATTCATATTAATGCCGTGGTCAGCATCACCAATAGCAGCATCTAATTCTGTAAGATAATCTTTGTTTTGCTCTAAAACTGTTGCTACTGTTTGCAACCATTGGATAATTTGTTCTTTGTTTACCATAATCTTTTCAGTTATCAGTTATCAGTTATCAGCACTTCTAGCTCAAAAAGTAGGTTGGGTTGAGGTACGAAACCCAACATATATCAATTATACCAAATTGATATATGTTGGCTACAAATAGTTAGGCTATTTTTTAGAAGTAAACCCACCCCTAACCCCTCCCGGGAGGGGAAGTCAGGAGACAGGAGTCAGAATGAATAGTTTTGATATCATTTTTTATGTCGTAATTTCTATTTTTCGTCAAATAGACATTTTTGATAAAGTCTTTTAATACTGCTTATTATTCGTAACATTCTTTTTTAAAAATGGTATTATAGCTCGCCAAGGATTTCAATCCTTGGCTAATAGTATCATGTCTGATTGAATAGTTATAATTAAAGCTTGTAGTAGGGCTTTAGCCCGATCTGTAGATAGGGCTAAAGCCCTACTACAAACAAAAACTGATCATATACCTAATTGAGCAACAACA